>JAYULN010000030.1:0-16582 GCA_043763525.1 Hymenobacter sp. | reverse complement strand
GATGGCCCGGCCATTGCCAAGCACCACACCACCAAAGAGCAGCGCCGCGCCCTGGCCGAGCGCATGAAAGACCCCGCCGACGAGTTGCAGCTCGTGATAGTGCGCGACATGTGGCTCACCGGCTTCGACGCGCCGAGCCTGCACACGCTCTACATCGACAAGCCCATGCAGGGCCACAACCTGATGCAGGCCATTGCCCGCGTCAACCGCGTGTACAAGGACAAGCCCGGCGGGCTGGTGGTCGATTACCTGGGCATCGCCTCCGACCTCAAAAAAGCCCTCTCGTTCTACTCCGACGCGGGCGGCAAAGGCGACCCCGCCGTAGCCCAGAAGCAAGCCGTGCTGCTGATGGCCGAAAAGCTGGAAGTAGTGCAGGCCCTGTACCACGGCTTCGGCTACGACAGCTACTACGACGCGGCCACGGCCATGAAACTTTCCATGATACTGGCGGCCGAGGAACACATTCTCGGCCTGCCCGATGGAAAAAAGCGCTACATCAACGAGGTAACGGCGCTTTCGCAGGCTTTCGCCATTGCCATCCCGCACGAGGCGGCCCTGGCCGTGAAGGACGAAGTATCGTTTTTCCAGGCTGTGAAAGCCCGTCTCGCCAAGTTCGACAGCACCGGCACCGGCCGCACCGATGAGGAAATCGAAACTACCATCCGGCAGGTAATCGACAAGGCCCTGGTGTCGGAGCAGGTGATTGACGTGTTCGACGCGGCCGGCATCAAAAAACCCGACATCTCCATCCTCTCCGAAGAGTTCCTGCTGGAATTGAAGGGCATGCAGCACAAGAACGTGGCCCTGGAGGTGCTCAAAAAACTGCTAAACGACGAGCTAAAAGCCCGCGCCAAGCAAAACCTGGTGAAAAGCAAAAGCCTGATGGAAATGCTGGAAAGCGCCATCAAGCGCTACCACGCCAAAATCCTGACCGCCGCCGAGGTGATGGACGAGCTAATCCGGCTCAGCAAGGAAATTACCCACATGGATAGTGAGGCGAAAGCTCTCGGACTAACCACGTTCGAGTACGCCTTCTACACCGCCGTCGCCAACAACGACAGCGCCCAGGAGCTGATGCAGAAAGAGAAGTTGCGCGAGCTGGCCGTAGTTCTCACCGAGCGGGTGCGGGCCAACGCCTCCATCGACTGGACCATTAAGGAAAGCGTGAAAGCCAAGCTGAAAGTCATCGTGAAGCGCACCCTGCGCCAGTTCGGCTATCCGCCCGATATGGAGCTGCTGGCCACCGAAACGGTGCTGAAGCAGGCCGAGCTGATTGCGAACGAGCTGAACCGGAAGTAGCGACGGAGCCCTTCAACGCCGAGCCACGAACCGAAGGTTGGTGTAGCCAAGGGTCGCGTCGCTACACCGTTAGGGCACCGCTACTTGCTCATCACCCGAATGCTGATGCGCCGGTTCAGGGCGCGGCCGCTGGGGGTGTTGTCGGGCCTCACGAAGTATTTGGAGCCGTAGCCTTTGGCCTGCACGCGGTCGGGGCTCACGCCCATGCCCACGAGGGTGAGCATGGCGGCGCGGGCGCGGCCCTCGCTGAGCCGCAGGTTGCCCAGGGCATCGCCGGTGCTGTCGGTGTAGCCCCCGAGTTTCACTACGGCCCGCGGAAACGTGGCCAGAATGCTGGCAATGTTGCCCAATTGCAGCGCCGACTCGGGCGTGAGCAAATCCTTGCCGGTTTCGAAGTTGATGCGGTCGAAGTTTATCCAGCCCTTGGTTCGGTTCACCGAGTCGACCTGCACCGAGGGCGTGGCCAGAAAGGTGTAAAGCCGGTTCTCGGTCGAATTGGCCCCTACTTTTTGGGTGGTACCGTCGGCGAGCTTCAGCATAATGGGCCTGCCGGTATCGTAGATGTACGGGTCGCGGTCCTGGTCGTAGCGGCCGTCGGCGGTAGGGCCGGCGGCGGCGGCCGGCCGGCTGCGGCGCGTGCGGAAAGCGGCGACCGGAGCCAGGCCCTCCTTGCCTTCGGGCAGCGGCCGGGCGAGTTCGGGCGCAGTAGCGGCGGCGGGCTCGTAGGCCAGGGGCCCGGGTGGGAGCGTGCCAGCGGGGAGGGGCGCGGGGCTGGCTGGCGCGGGGCTCACTTCGGCCGTCGGGTAGGGCTGGGCGGCCCGCCGGGGGGCGGGGCTAAATGCGTCGTGGCCGAAAAAGTACCCCAGGCACACCGCTACCAGCAGCATGGCTCCCCATTGCCAGCGCAGTGCCACCGGGCCGTCGGCGGTGGGGGGCGGCCCCGCGTCGGGGTCGGTCCAGCCGGGGGCCACGGGGGCCGTGGGCAGCTGAGCCGTGGCCCCGACCTGCCGCACCAGGTGGCTTTCGGCGGGGGGCGGCGGCAGCATGGCCGCGCCAATGGCCTGCTTCTGGGCGTGCAGCCAGTACACGAAATCGGTGGGGGAGAGGTCGAGCTCGGCCGCGCATTTGCCCAGCACGCCCACCACCGCCGTGGCCGCCATTTGCAGCAGGGTGCCGCTCGCCCTGGGCCGAATGCCGGCCTCGACGGCAATTTGGTTGACGGTGCTGCGGTAGCGGTCGCCCAGCAGGTCGAGCAGCAGGTTGGTGTCGGGCTCGTGCCAGGTGGGCCGGGCCGGGTCGGCGAGCGGGCGCAGTACGTCGGCCGCATCGGCTTCGCGCACCAGGCCGAGGAGGTCGTCGGGGGTGAGGCCGTGGCCGATATGAGCGGTCAACTCATTTAGCACCAGTGGTACTGCTTTGTTCAGCGCCCTTGCTATGCCGGGTTCCGTTTCGTCTACTACGGCACTCAGCTGGGTGATAATCTTGTCGGTGAAACGGAAATCCACGGCTTCAGTGATATCTTTTTTCATGGCCATTCAATTGTGGACAAGTTAGTTACTGCTGTTACGCCGGGCCCTGGTTTGAGCGCCGCCGGGGACGTAGCGCGAACGGTGTCGTTCGCGTCCCCGTGCCGTTCGGGCGGCTTTCCTGGCGCGGGGACGCGAACTGCAAAGTTCGCGCTACAACCTGCCGCGTAATATCAGTTAGTTAAAGCACCGTTGCCCGGTTGCGGGCAATCCCCAAACATCGTGTCGCCGTCGGCTCCTCTCCGAATTCCGCTCCATATACCAATACAAATAATTCTTCTATAAACAAAAATAACATATTTTTGGATAAATCATAATACATCGTTTTAAAAGTCTAAAACTTGCGGTATCCTCCGGCTCTGTTGGTTGCCACCGTACTTTTGGGGTTGCTATGAACGACCCGGAAATCCGCGCCCTGCTCTACCCGCTGCTCGCGCAGGGCGTGTACATCGATGAGCTGCCCACCGGCACCACGCGGGCCGACGTGGTTCACATCACCGAGCACTTCATGCACGGCTACGAGGTGAAGGGTGACGGCGACACCCTGCAACGGGTGGCCAACCAGCTGCGCTGCTACGGCGAGGTGTACGACTTCGTTACCTTCATCGTAACCGCCAAACACCTGCCCAAGCTGCTGCCCCTGCTGCCCGAGTGGGTGGGCGTGCTGGTGGCCACTGCCAGCGGCCTGCAACCCCACCGCGGTGCCGGCTACAACGCCACCGTGGAGCGGGGACCCATCGCCAAATTATTGCTGTTGGAGGACGTGAAGCAGTTTCTGCTGGCGCGGGGCCTCACGGGGGTGAGCACGCTGCGGAGCCGCGAAATCAGCCATTTTTTGCGTACTACGCAGCTGGTGCCGCTGGCCTGCCTGGCGCAGTTTGTGCGCGAGCGCCTGATGGCCCGGCTGCCCGAGCGCCTGCTGCTGCGCGCCGAGCGCAAGGCCGAGCGCCAGCGCCTGCCGCCCCGCAAAGCCCGCCCAAAAGCGAATCGGAAGCCGCCCGTGGCACGCAAAAAAACCCGCGCCGCGTAGCCGGGAAAACCGGCCCGCCCGGCACCAGAGGCCGGGCAGGCAAGAACCATCAGTTGGGGCCGCGGAGCGGCCGTTAAGTAGTTGGGCAGAAGCAATCAGTTATTACACAGAACGTCATGCTCATCTGGCATCCGCTTGTCGAAGCATCTCTACCGAGTAAGTAATCAGGTTTACTGCTGTGGTAGAGATGCCTCGACAAGCGGACGCCAGATGAGCATGACCTCCTCTCAGTCGTTTGCTTTTGAACGACTACTTATTGCACCATCAACGTCATGATGGAGTGGGCTTCGGCGGTGGTTTTGGCGGCCTGACCGGCTATCCAGAGCTGAAACGGCTGGGGCTGGTCGGTCTGGTTCATCACCACCACGGCCACGTTGCCGTCGGGGTTGCGGAAGGCGGTGGTTTGCAGGGCATCGCGGTTGGCGGTAGCGGCAATGCGCCGGGCCCCAGGCCGGATGAACTTCGAGAAGTGGCCGATGTAGTAATAGGCGTTGGTGTAGAGGAGCTGGCCCGTCTGGGTGTCGGCGATGATGGGGGCGAAGCAGAAGTTGCCGACGTGGTTGGGGCCGCCGGTTTCGTCGAGCAGTACGTTCCAGTCGGTCCAGCCCACGGTGCCGGCGTTGAAATCGCCAATCATCGACATGCCGTACTTCTCGCCCAAGGCCCAGTCATCGACCCTGGCCCGGCTGAAATTTTCGACGCAGCCTTCGGTAAAGAGCAGGTTTTTGTCGGGGAAGGCTTCATGCACGCGCCGCACGTTGTCGAAGAGCATGCGGCTGCCGGTCCAGGTTTCGTACCAGTGGTAGCCGATGCCCCACACGTACTGGGCAGCCTGCGGGTCGTCGAGCACGGTGCTGGCCCGCTGGTACACCAGGTCGCGGTTGTGGTCCCAGGCAATGAGTTTTTTACTGCCCAGGCCGCTCTTGGCCAGTGTCGGCCCGAGGTAGCCCTTGATGAAGTCGCGCTCCTCCTCGCCGCTGAACACGCAGGACTCCCATTTCTGGGTGGCCATGGGCTCGTTCTGCACCGAGAGCCCCCAGATGGGAATGCCGAGCTGCTCGTAGGCCTTGATGAATTTGACGTAGTAATTGGCCCAGGCCTGGCGGTATTGGGGCAGCAGCTGGCCGCCGTGTAGCATGTCGTTGGTAGTTTTCATCCAGCCCGGCGGGCTCCAGGGGCTCACATACAGGGTGAGCTTGCCCCCGGCCGCCGCCAGCACCTGCCTGATGAACGGGATGCGGAACTGCTCGTCGTGCCGCACGCTGAAGGTTTGCAGGGCCTCGTCCTTATCGGCCACGTAGGTGTAGCTGCCGCTCGAAAAGTCGGAGCTGTGGATGCTGGTGCGCCCCAGCGTGTAGCCAATGCCGGCCGTGGGGCTGTAGTAGGCCCGCAGAAACTCCTGCTGCTGGGGTTTGGGCAGCTTGGCGAAGGTTTCGGCCGAGGCATCGGTGAGCGCCCCGCCGATGCCGAGCAGGGTCTGGAAGCGGTGGTTGGGGTCGACGAACACGCATACCTGGGTTTCGGGCGGCTGCCCGGCGGGCTGGAAGGCGAGGGCCGGGCCGGCGGCCAGGCGCTGGGCCGTAGCCGCTACCGTGGCGTATACGCGGGCGCTTTTGCCGGCCGCCGAATAGGCCGGGGGGCCGGCTGGGGGGCTGGGCTTTTGGGCGGCGGCGGGGCCGAGGCCTAGCGTGGCGAGTAGCAGGAAGGGAAGGAAGGCGTTGGTCATGGAAACAAATTAAGCACGCGGGCCGAAGGAACCGGCTACCACGCCAGCTCACGCCAACCACTTTGGAGGTTGTTGTGCTGCCAAGGGCCAGAAATGCAAAAAGTCCCGGCCGTGAATACGACCGGGACCTGAGCTGTAGAGAGAGGACTCGAACCTCTAATTTTACTAGCGAGATAGGCTAGCGCGTCTGCCAGTTCCGCCACCCCACAAGGTTACTTCTTCAAATGTAACTAATGAAATTGCTGATAAGCAATTATTTAGCAAAATTATATTTGTGTTAATAGTTGCTTAATATCAAAAAAATACCCTCAAAATCAGCGGAATAAAAAGCGGCAATCGGCACAGCTGGCCCCAATCGAGGCCTCGGGCTTCGATTTATCTTTGTTGGAATAAATAGTAAAAATAGTGACTGCCGATTCCATTCGCAAAATCATTCATTTAGATATGGATGCATTTTATGCTTCGGTGGAGCAGCGCGACCACCCCGAGCTGCGCGGCCGGCCGGTGGCCGTGGGTAGTGCGCGCGAGCGGGGCGTGGTGGCGGCGGCCAGCTACGAGGCCCGGCAGTTTGGGGTGCGCTCGGCCATGCCCTCGGCCACGGCGCTGCGCAAGTGCCCCGAGCTGGTATTTGTGCCGCCGCGCTTTGCGGTGTACAAGGAGGTGTCGCGGCAGATTCACGCCATCTTCGCCGAGTACACCCCGCTGATTGAGCCGCTCTCGCTCGATGAGGCCTACCTCGACGTGACCGAAAATCTGAAAGGCATCGCCTCGGCCACCCAGATTGCGCGGGAAATTCGGGCCCAAATTCTGGCGCAAACCCAGCTGACGGCCTCGGCGGGCATTTCCTACAATAAGTTTCTGGCCAAGCTGGCTTCCGATTTTCGGAAGCCCAACGGGCAGTTTGTGGTGCGGCCCGGGCAGGGGCTGGCCTTTGTGGAGGGGCTGGCGGTGGGGCAGTTTCATGGGGTGGGGCCGGTAACGGCGGCCCGTATGAACGAGCTGGGCATCTTCAGCGGGGTCGATTTGCGGGAACAGACGGCCGAGTTCTTGCAGCAGCAGTTTGGCAAGGTGGGGCGCTACTACTTCGCCATTGCCCGCGCCGAAGACCACCGCCCGGTGGTGGCCGACCGCCTGCGGAAGTCGGTGGGCTCGGAAAATACCTTCGCGCAGGATTTGAGCCAGTTTACCGAGCTACTGGAGGGCGTGCAGCCCCTGGCGGCCGAGGTGTGGGAATACTGCCAGCGCGCGGGCATCGGGGGCCGCACTGTGACGCTGAAGGTGAAGTTTGCCGACTTCCAGCAAATCACGCGCAGCCGTAGCGGTGTGGGGCCGGTGCCCAGCCTGGCGGTGCTGGAACGCATTTGCCGCGAGCTGGTGGAGGGCCTGTTTCCGCTGGAAAAAGGCGTGCGCCTGCTAGGAGTGACGCTCTCGAACCTGACCACCGGCCCGCTGGCCACCGGCCGGCAGCTGACGCTGCGCCTGTAGGGCGCGGGCGCATCTCGCACCGCAACCCTCAACGGTTTCTTGCCGACCTTTAGGTAATACTGGTGCGATTCTGGTTAGGGCCACGACACCTTTACCACCCGGCCGGGCTCGTGCTGGCGGCGCGGCCGCTGGCCGGGCCGCCCCTCACTCTTTACTAATAGCTTTCCCCATGTCTGTTTCCCGATTTAAGCTGGGCTTATACTCTACTTCGCTGCTGGCCGTGCTGGGGCTGGCCTCGTACTCGCTCACGCAGGGCACGCCACCGCGCGACCAGGTGGTGCTCGGCACCATGCTGCAAGGCCTGGGCGTGGCCCACTACCAGCCCGAAAAGCTGGATGACCAGTTTTCGCAGCGCGTGTTCGACCTCTACCTCAAGCGCGTCGACGTGAACAAGCAGCTGCTGCTGGCCCCGGAAGTGGCCCAGCTCCGGCAGTTTCAAACCCAGATTGATGACCAATTGAAGGGCGGCACCCACGAGTTTCTGGATGCCACCAGCCAGCTGCTGAGCAAGCGCACCCTCGAAATTCAGGCCCTCTACCGCCAGATTCTGGCCAAACCCTTCGATTTCACAGCGCAGGAAAGCTGGGAAACCGACCCCGCCAAGGCCACGTTTGCCGCCGATGCCGCCGCCCAGCGCGAGCAGTGGCGCAAGCTGCTGAAGTACCAAACCCTGGCCCAGCTCTCGGAGCTGATGGATGAGGAGAGCAAGAAAAAGGACAAGCCGCTGGCCGCCGCCGGGGCGGGCGCTTCCAAAGCCGCCACCTCCGACCGCGCCCGCACGCCGGCCGATATGGAGGCCGAAGCCCGCAAGCGGGTGCTGAAATACTACGACGACACCTTTGCCGACCAGCTGCAAACCGATGCCAACGACCGGCTGGCCACGTTTGCCGATGTGATTGCCAACACCTACGACCCCCACACCGAGTACTTCGCGCCCGCGGCCCGCGACAACTTCGACATCGCCATGTCGGGCCGGCTGGAGGGCACCGGCGCGCAGCTGGTGCAGGACGAAGGCCACCTGAAGGTGAATGACATTGTGGCCGGTTCGGCTTCCTTCCGGCAGGGCGAGCTGAAGGTGGGCGACATTATTCTGCGCGTGGCCCAGGGCGCGGCCGAGCCCGTGAGCGTGGAAGGCATGCGCATCGACAAGGCCGTGAAGCTCATTCGCGGGCCCAAGGGCACGGAGGTGCGCCTCACGGTGCGCAAGCCCGACGGGGCCACGGTGGTGATTCCCATCGTCCGCGACGTGGTGGTGATTGAGGAAACCTACGCCCAGTCGGCCGTCATCAAGCAGGGCGGGCGCAACTACGGCTACATCCACCTGCCCGGCTTCTATGCTGATTTTGGCGGCAAGGGCGGCCGCAGCAGCGCCACCGACGTGAAGGCCGAGCTGGCCAAGCTGGCGCGCGAAAACGTGGCCGGCGTGGTGCTCGACCTGCGCTTCAACGGCGGCGGCTCGCTGCGCGATGCCGTGGATATGGGCGGCCTGTTTGTGCCCAGCGGCCCCATGGTGCAGGTGAAGGGCCGCCAGCGCCCGCCCCAGGCCGTGGCCGACCTCGACACCCAAACCCAGTACGCCGGCCCGCTGGTGGTGCTCGTGAACAAGTACAGCGCCTCAGCTTCGGAGATTTTGGCCGCCGCCATGCAGGACTACCACCGCGCCATCATCATGGGGGGCACCACCTACGGCAAGGGCACGGTGCAGCAGGTGTTCGACCTCGACAACGCCGTGACCCCCGCCGCCAATGCCCTCAAGCCCCTGGGCTCGCTCAAGCTCACCATCCAGAAGTTTTACCGGGTGAGCGGCGGCTCGACCCAGTTCAAGGGCGTGGTGCCCGACATTGCCCTGCCCGACGTGCTGACCTCTTACGCCAAGGGCGAGCAGGATTCGGAATACCCGCTGCTGTGGGATGAGATTGCGCCCGCCGCCTACCAGCCCGCCAACACCCTGCCCGCCCTGGAGCCGCTGCGAGCCGTCAGCGCCGCCCGCGTGGCGGCCAGCCCCGGCTTCCGCCTCATCACCGAGGCCGCCCAGCGCGCCACCGAGCGCCGCAAGCAAACCACCCTCTCGCTGAACCTGGCCGCCTACCGCACCACTCAGGAGCAGCTCCGCGCCATGAACAAGCAGCAAACGGCGGCCCTGACGGCCATCACCACCCTCGAAGTGGCCCCGCTAACCGCCGATGCCCGCCCAGCTACCCCCGATTCGCTGGCCGCCAAGCGCGTCGCCCGCTTCCTCAAGCCCCTGCGCAAAGATGCCGCCCTGGCCGAAGCCGTGGCCGTGATGGGCGACGAGCTGAAGTAGGAGAAACGGCATAACGAAAGAAGCCCCCGTCGCTGGAGAAGCGGCGGGGGCTTTTTTGCGGTCGTGAATGGTAATGCGAGCAACTCGCGCCAGTTGCGCCAGCTACGGCAGTACCTGCACCTGCACGGCCGAGGGGTGCCCGGCATCATGGTACAGTTTAATGGTGGCTTTTTGAAAGTCCTTCGCGGCGGCCGTGCTGATGGGCACGAACGTCTGCGGGTTGCGGTCAACGAGCGGGAACCAGGTGCTTTGCACCTGCACCATCAGGCGGTGGCCTTTCTGGAAGGTGTGTAGTACGTCGGGCAGCTCGTATTTCACCTCGGTGGGCTGGTTGGGCTTGAAGGCTTCGGGCTGGCTGAAGCTGTTGCGGAAGCGGCCGCGCATTACCTCGGCGCGCACCAGGCGCTGGTAGCCGGCAGGCGGCGCTTTGGTGGGGTCGAAGCCGGGGGCGTTGGCGGGCAGCACGTCGATAACCTTCACGATGAAATCGGCATCGGTGCCGGAGGTGCTCACGAAAAGGTCGGCGGTGAGGGGGCCGGCCAGGGTGAGGTCCTCCGTCAGCGGCTCGGTTTGGAAGGTGAGCACGTCGGGGCGCTGGGCGGCGAAGCGCTGGTCTTCAATCATGTATTCGTTGTTGCGGCTGCCGTGGATGCCGTTGGTGTAGGGCACGGGGTTGGCGGGGTCGCTGATGAATTGGAACGGAATTGCTTTGCTTGGCACTGGCAGCCGCGTGATATGAGGGTTTACCGATTCCTTAAGTTTCTTCGCTCCTTCAGTTTCAACCACAGGTGCTTCCATTGCAAGACGGCCGCCTTCCTGGAAGTGCAGCGTGCGGGTTTCGGTAGCCACTGGCGGCCAGGCCGGGTAGCTTTTCCACTCGTTGGTGCCGGTGTTGAACACCATAGCTTCGGCTGGGTCGAAGGGGCCTTTGTCCTTCAGATAGAAATTGAAAAACGGCGTTTCCAGCGTTTCGCGGAAGGTTTGGGCCGTGTTGCTGCCGAAGCTGAGGGGGCCGAACTTGCTCCAGTCGGGTCGGGCCCAGGCCCCGTGGGTCCAGGGGCCCATCACGAGGCGGTTGGTCGCGCCGGGGTTCTGCTTTTCGATGGCTTTGTAGGTGTTCAAAGCCCCGTACAAGTCCTCGGCATCGAACCAGCCGCCCACCACCAGCACGGCCGGCGCGGTGCTGCCGAGGCCGGTGAGGGCAGGGCGAATGTTGCGCTCCTGCCAGTAGCTATCGTAGGTTTCGTGCTGCTGGTACTCGTTCCAGATGCGCGCCCGGTTGTTGAAATACTTCGGGCCGTTGGCGTTTTTGATAGGCCCGAGGGCCAGGAAAAACTTGTACGCATCCTTCGTCTCGAACTTGAACAGCGGCTGGTAATCGGCCACTGGCTTGGGCCGGGGCACGTCGAAATAATTGGTGAACTCGAAGTTGTCGAGCAAATAAAACGCGCCCTTGTGCCGGGCATCATCGCCGATAAACTCATCCGTGACCGGGGCCTGGGGCGACACCGCTTTTAGGGCCGGGTGGGCGTGGGGCAGCGCCGCCGAAGCATAGAAGCCGGGGTAGCTGATGCCGGTCATGCCCACGCGGCCGTTGTTGCCGGGCACGTTCGTCAGCAGCCACTCAATGGTGTCGAAGGTGTCGGTGCTTTCGTCGTGCAGCGTAGGGTGGTTGCCAGCGGCCGTCGTGTTGGGCGGCAGGGCCGGGGTCATCTCCTCAAACTGGCCCTCGCTCATGTACCGCCCGCGCACGTCCTGCTGCACGAAAATGTATTTCTCCCGCGACAGCTCCCGGCTGGGTCCCGGGCCCCGCGTGGGGTACTTGTCTTCGCCATACGGCCCGGCCGAGTAGGGCGTACGCATCAGCAAAAAGGGGTAGGGCGTGGCCGTCGTGGCATCTTTGGGTACGTAAATCGTGGTGTAGAGCTTCACCCCGTCGCGCATAGTAATCTGGCGGTCGAGCTTGGTGTAGTTCTGCCGCACGAAGGTGGAATCCTGGGCGCGGCTCTGGGCCTGGGCAGCGGGAGATGCAAGGCATGCGGCGAAGGTGGCAGCAAGAAGAATTTGGGTCATGGGGGAGCGGTGATGGTGGACAAATTAACGGCACAACCCGCCTTGTTGTCATACTGACGCAGGAAGGAGCTTATCCCCGCTGAACAAATCGTTGCGGCGTGATAAGATGCTTCGTGCCTCAGCCTGACAAGGCGGCGCGTTCAGCGCAGCAAATACACCGTGGTATCGAGCCGCTGGGTGCGCAGGTAAGTGCGGTACTGCTCGCGCAGTTGGGCCAGGGCCGCACGCTGCTCGTCGCGCTGAAACAGGCGGACCCTGTACTTCTCGCCGGGGGCCGTGCGGCGCAGGTTCAGGTAGGTGAGCTTGCCGGTGGAGTGGCTTACGGGCGCGCCGTTCTGGATGCGCTCGACGCGCTTGTTGTTGTTGCCGAACAGTGCTTGCAGGGGCTTGAGGCCGATAAACAGGTTCGTGGCCCCATCCAGCCCGTAGTGGCCACTGATTTCGAGGTTGCTCAGGTTGCTGTTCAGGTGCAGGCCGGGGATGATGAGTTGGCTCTGCGCCAACAAGAACTCGCCGCTCAGGGGCTCAAAATACAGGTGGCCGGTGCGTTCGGTTTTCATGAATTTCAGCGCCGCCATCAGCGCCTCCACGTTCAGCAGCTCCAGGTCGCGGAAATCGGTTTTCAGGTAGCCGGTGGTGAGGGGCAGGGCGGGCAGGAAAGTGGGGCCGAGGTCGGTGCGCACGTCGGCCACGCCGCGCAGGCTGCCCCGCACGTTGTCGCCGCCCAGTACGTTCAGGCCCATGCTGGTGGCCGTGGCAAACAGGGCGGGCAGCTGCACATCCTCCAGGCGCATTTGCAGCTGCGTGGGGTGGTGGGCGCGGTTGGCCGTGCTGCGCATCGAGCCGCGCAGGCTGATGTGGCCCTGGAGGACATCAACCGCGCAGTTATCGAGCCGAGCCTCGCCGTCGAGCAGGTGCGACACCAGCCGGAACTGCTCGCCCCGCATGGGGCCGTAGCGCACCTGGTCGGCCTCCACGCGCAACACCGCGCTCAGCACGCCATTCGATAGCAGCGAAGGGTTGCCGGGGCGTTGCAGGCGCAGGGCGCGGCGGGTGGCCCGGCGCTCGGCGCGGGCCAGGCTGCGAGCCACGGTTTGAGCGCCGGCCGTCGAGTCGGCGGCGGGTGTGGTGAGGCTGGCAATGAGGCCAAGCAGGCGCTGCACGTCGAGGGTTTTGTAGCGCAGGGTCACGTCGGCATCGGCGGCGGCCAGGTGCAGGGCCTCTACCTGGGCCGTGCCCGAGGCCTCCCCAAAGCCCCCTTCGGGCGTGCGGAACCGCAGGAAGGGCACGCGCAGCAGCGAACCCGTTTTTTCCAGCCGCAGGCTCATCTGGCTCAGGCTTTCGTCTTCGGGCAGCTGGAGGCGGTCGATATCGATGTTGATTTCGCCGTTGGCCGCCAGCAGCAGCTCGCGCAGGGCCGGGCTGGCCGCTCCCCGGCCCCTGGCTTTGCGGGGCCGCAGCGCCGGCTGCGCGGGCCGCGTGAGCCGGCCCAGAAACTGCTGGTAATTAAGCGTGTTGAAATGCACGGCCAGCTGGTATTGCACGGGCGCAACGCGGTTGGCCGAGTCGGTGGGCCACTGCACGCTGCCGCGCACCTGGCCGCCCCACACCCGGCCGGCCAGGTTGCGCAGCTGTACCTGCTGGCCGTTGTGGCGCACGGTTACGGCCAGGTCGCGCAGGGTATCGGCGGCCAGCAGCAGGCGCTGGCAGCGCAGGTCCACGTTCAGCAGCAGGCCCGGCGGAATGAGCTGGCGGCCGAGGGTGGCGGCCAGCTGCGCCTTGTTGCGCGGGGCGCGGGTGCGCCGGGGCTTTTTGGTGGAAGCAAAGCCGTCGCTGGCCGTGCGGGGCATGGGCCGCATGAGGCTGCGTAGCTGCGTCACCCGCAGCTCGTCCACGGCAAACTGCCCGCTGATGCTGGCCGTGGCGTGCTGCCCGGTGAGGTAGTCGAGCAGGTACGTGGTGGTGGCCGAGGCCCGAAACCGCATGTCGTTCAGCACACCCGAGGCATCGGACAAGCGCCACAGGCTGTCGTTCAGGCCCACCCGCACGTTCAGATTGGAGATGTCGGCCCCGCGCATGGGTAGCAAAAACGACGCGTTTTGCAGCGCCACCGTGCCGCGCAGCGACAGGATTTTGGCCGGCGGGCCGGTGTGAGGACGGTCGGCGCGGGGGGGCAGCAGGCCGCGCAGCCGCACGTCGACATCGGCCAGCCCGCCCCGGGCCTGCCAGCGCCCCGGCGATACCACGGCGGCCAGCTCGGGCAGCGCGGTGCGTCCCCGAAACCGGCCATTCACGAAGGGCCGCGTGAAGTCGCGCAGCGTGAGCGCCACGTCGAGCTGGCCCGCCGGGGAATACACGCGGCAGCGCCGCAGGGTCAGCACCGTGGATTGAGGACGGTGGCGCGGGCCGTTGTCGTAGCTGCCCTGCAAGTCCCAGCGGTTGATGCGGCGGGCCGAAGCGGGCCATTGCAGCCGCGCCCCGCGCAGGCTAAACGTCAGCACGTTGCGGGGGCTCACGGTGGGGCCGCTCAGCCCCGCGATGGTGTAGTGAATGTGGGCCTGACTGGGGCTGGTAGCCCCGGCCAGGTAGGGTTCCAGGCGCGGGGGCAGGGCCGCGTGCAGCACGTCGATGAGCGGCTGGTTGCCCACAAATTTCAGGTTCATGAGGGTGCCCACGGGCTGGCTGGGGTCGACGCGGTGCGTGCCGCGCACCTGCACGGTGTCGCCGTTGAGGGTGGCGCGGGTGCGCCACAGGTGCCCCTCGTGGTTGGCAAAGCGGTAGGTATAATGCACCCAGGCCTGCACCGGCTCGTGCTCGAACAAGGTGCCGGCGCGGGTACGCAGGTAGCTCAGCTGTCCATCCAGCGTGCCGGCCACGCGCAGCACCCCATCGCGCAGCCGCGCCGAGAGCCGCGCCTGCTGCACCGCCGCCCCAAACGCACTGCGCGAGTAGGCGTTGTGCGAGCGCATGCGGAAGTTGTTGACGAGTAGCTCGTCCAGCTTCAGGCTGAGGGAGGGCATCGTGCCGGTGCCCTTGGGCCGCTTGCCCCGCAGGCCCCAGGCGTGGCCCAGCGAATCGACCCGCTCCTGAAAATCCACGTCGGAGGCCACCAGGCGCGTCACTTCCACTTGGCGGCGCAGCAGGCTACGTAAGTCCAGGCGCAAATCGGCCCGGCCCACGCGCAGCACCGGCACCGATTTCCGGTAGGAGGTATCGGTGAGGCTGAGGTGCAGAATGGAAGCCGTGAGGTGCGGAAAATCGCGCCACGGCGACAGCTCCACCTCGAACGGAGCCAGCACCAGCTCCGAATTGTGCGTGAGGGCCGCCCGCACTTTCTGGGCCACCACGCGGCGGCCGTACTCGCTGCCCAGCAGCCACGCGGCCACTCCCACCCCCAGCACGCCCAGCAGCAGCACCGATGCCAGTATTCGTCGCAGGGGAAAGGATTTCATAGACAGTGCCGCAGTTGCCGGTTAAATCAATCGCGGCACTGCCGCGGGCTATTCAGCCAAATTAGCCCCGCCTACGTGAAGTAGCCAAGCCTTATGGGACGCTGGCGCAAGCGGAAGGGTTAAGAAGTACGGTCATGCTGAGCTTGTCGAAGCATGGCCGCCAATTTGGGTAGTTGCTCATTCTTCCTCCGCTGCCACCGCGTCGGCGTGGGTAGTGGCTTCGTAGCTGTCGGCGTATTTGAAATCTTCGAGCCAATAGGCAGAGCTAACAACATCGAATACAATCGAATTTTCGGTCTTTTCCCTGATTGTTAATTGCCAAAGCATGGACTTCGCTTCCTCAAATTTATCGCCTTCGAGCTGCGACGAAAACAGGCGATTTATCAGGGCTTTATCGGAGAGGCCGGGGGCGAGCAGGCGTAGCAACGGCGCGGCCGGCTCGCCGGCGAATACGGCCAGGTCGGCCGGGTTCTCGGCGGTGCATTTCACCTGAAACTCCACCGCTTTGGTGGCGGGGAAAGTGCCGTTGTAGGCATCGTGCAGCAGCTGGGTGGCCTGGTAGAAGCCTTTGTGCAGGGGTAATTCGGGGTTTTCTTCCCAGAGCTTTTCGGTCAGCATCTGGTGGGAAAGATTCTCAATCTGACCGGCATTTAATTCCTCGGGGTATAAATAGCCCAGTACGATTTCAGCCGCCTCGCGGGGCTCCATGTCGGTGAACGACATGAGGCACATTTCTTTTAATTCAGCTTCGCTGATTGCGCCCGGATTATCATAATTCATTTTAATTAATAGCGCCTTGTAATCCTTGTTCTGCCAGGTGTTGGGCAGCTCGGTTAAAGTAGAAAAGGAGAGGCGCTCGACGGTGAATTGGGGGGCTGGGGTCAGCATATTTCTTCGGGGATTGGGGCGGCGCAGGGCCGCCGGTACGGTTGGGTTTACGCAGGAAGGCGGCAAATGACCGGAATGGAGGTATGTGGAGGGAAAGTAAAAGCACGTCATGCAGAATGCTCTGCATGACGTGCTCTTTTATTTCAATCCCAATCTAACTCTACGCTACCGGCAGCGTGAACAAAAACCGACTGCCGGCGGCCGGCTGGCTTTCTACCCACAGCCGCCCCCCCTGCGCCCCGATAAACTCGCGCGAAATGCTCAGTCCCAGCCCCGAGCTGCCGGTGTGCCCCACCTCACCCGGCACGCCCGCAAACCGCTCGAAAATGCGCTTGTGATAGGCCGCCGGAATGCCCGGCCCGCAGTCTTCCACGCTCACGCGCACCATTTCGCCCCAGGGCACGGCCCGGATGACGAGCGGGCAGCCCGCCGGCGAATAGCGAATGGCGTTCGAGAGCAGATTGATGAGCACCCAGGTGGTTTTTTCGATGTCGCCATGCACGGCGGGCAGGGTGTCGGGCAGCTGCAAATCGAGGTGCAGCTCCTTGTCGCGCAGCTGCGGCTGCACCGTCTGGGTGGCGTAGCGGATAACCTCGGCCAGGTTCATGGGCTGGGCGTTGAGCTTGATGCCCGCGCCCGCGTCGAGGCGGGCCACGTCGATGAGCTGGCCCACCATCTGGAGCAGGCGCTGGGTTTCTTCGCCAATGCCGGTGGCCAGCACGCGGCGCTCGGCATCGGTGGTGCGCTCGTTTTGCAGCAGCAGCAGGCTGAGCTTGATGCTGGCCAGGGGCGTTTTCA
>JAYULN010000029.1:0-6924 GCA_043763525.1 Hymenobacter sp. | reverse complement strand
AAGCCCCGTCGAATCATCGATGGGGCTTTTTTTGGTCCGAATTTTAGAGGGGCTCTCCGGACGCACGGAAACCCCATTTCCTGCGTTCTTGCGCCCATGAAATATTTGATTGTCCTTTTCGCATTGCTGGCCTTGCCTTCGCAGGGCCAGCGGCTGCGCCGCTTCGTAACCTACTACGACACCCTGAGAACGGCCAAGCGCGAGGTGTATACGGCGCTGGTGGCGGCAGATACGGTGCCGCAGGGCACGTATAAGCGGTTTTACCGCAGCGGCAAGCTGGAGCAGCAAACCAGTTTCCGGCAGGGTAAGCGCGACTCGGCCTACGTGGAGTTTCACCCCAGCGGCACGCGGCGGCTCGAAACCACCTACCACGATGGCATTCGGCAAGGGCCTTTTACAACTTATTACGAAGATGGCAAGCCGGCCCAGGAAGGCCTGTTTGAGAACGACGAGCCCAACGGCGAGCTGACCTGCTACCACCCCGACGGCTCGGTGAAGCTGCGGACGACCCTGGTGAAGGGCCAGCCCAACGGCCCGCTGAAAGCGCTGTACCCCGACGGCAAGACGCAGGCAGAAGTCAACTACGAAAATGGGCAGCCGAATGGGACAGTGCGGTTTCTGTACCCCAACGGGGCGGTGCAGAGCGAAGGCAGCTTCACGCGCGGGCTGCTGTCGGGGCCGTACAAAACGTATTATCCCAATGGCCAGATTGAGAAGGAGGTGCTGGCCGACAAGAACGGGCGCGGGCGCTACCGTAGCTACTACGCCAGCGGCAAGCTGCAAACCGAGGGCACCTACGCCCCCGCCCCGCTGGCCCAGCGCCCCGTGCGCAACCCCTTGGGCGACGACCTGACCAAGCGCCTAGCCCCGCCCACCGGCACCAACAACCTCGACGGCCCCGCCACCAGCTACTTTGAAAGCGGGCAAATCAAAACCAAAATCACCTGCCGCAACGGGGTGCCCACCGGCCACGGCCTCGAATACTTCGAAAACGGCCACCTGCGTGAGGAAACTGACTACAGCAACGCCGGGCGCGACCGCAAAACAACGCGCTACCACGACGCGGCCGGGCAGCTCACGCAAGCCGAGGAGCAGTACAAGAATAACCGGCCCGCCGGCACCTGGCGCGAGTTTTACCCCGATGGCAAGACCCCGCGCAAGGTGGAGACCTACGGCCCCAGCGGCCGGCTGCTGGGCGAGCGCCTCACCTATTTTGAGAGTGGCCAGGTGCAGAGCCGGCAGCCCTACCTGAACGGTTTCATGGCCGGTGTGGGGCAGGAATATTTCCCCTCGGGCAAGGTGCGGAAGGAAACGACTTACGTGCGCAGCATGATTCAGGGGGCCTTTCGGGAGCTGCGCGAAGATGGCACCCTGGCCGTGAGCGGGCAGTACCGCAACAGCCGCCAAAGCGGTGTCTGGACGTATTATAAGGAGGATGGCCAGGCCGTGGCCCGCACCGTGACCTACCGCAACGGCCAGCAGGTAACCGACCCAGTGAAGCAGCCCAAGGCCAAGCCCAAAGCACCGGTGAAGCGCAGATAGCGTAGTGGACGGGGCCAGTGGTACGCCCCGGTCCGACGGCTCCACCGTCGGACCAGTTGTCGTTGACCAGTTGTCGTAAGAACAGTTGTCGTAAGAACGGTTGGCTTTGAAAAATGCTGTGCTGGCGGCGTTTACAACAACCGGTCGGACGGCTCCGCCGTCGGACCGGGGCACGTTTCCCTGAATTGCCCTGGCCTGCTGGCCAGGGCTTTTTTGGCTTTTATCGCGGAATAGTTGCCTACCCAGGCAACCGGGTTAACTGAGCTGGCATCTGAACACCAAGCGCAAATTTCAGGATTTTATCAGCGCGAGCGAATGTCATAATATTTTTTAACTTTTTATCTACTGATAATCAGTTTATAAAGAATATAGTGGTTTTGCTTAATGAATAAATATTGAAACAGTACCTTGCGTTACAAAGTACCTGCTTTACATTTGTTCCATACAAAACCCAGTAGCTGCCGTTAGCGTGTACCAAAGTTGGCCCGCTACCTGGCTGCAACCTCTCACTCACCGAGGTAAAGGCGCCGGAATCATTCTCTCCCGCAACGGAACCGCAGCCGCTGCCCGAACAGAATTTTTCCCCCGTCCCCTCACAACTCACCTCTGCACCATGAAGACTTTCACCCCCGGTTCCTTTGTTTCTCGTGTTACACTCGTTTTGCGCGGCGCGGCCGTGGCCCTGCTCCTGCTGCCCCTGGGGGCGGCGGCCCAGAGCGGCGGCCAGGGCAGCGTGAGCGGCTCGCTGGTTGAAGAAGGCACGGGCCTGCCAGTTCCGTTTTCGGACGTGCTGCTGCTGCGCTCCGCCGACTCCACCTTCGTGGCCGTGGCCCAAACCACCGAGCAAGGCGGCTTCAAAGCGCTGGCCCTGCCCTACGGCACCTATATCATGCGGGTGCAGGATTTGAACTACCGCGTGCTGCGGCGGCGCTTCAACCTGACGGCTGCGGCTCCTACCGCGAATTTTCCGGGACTGAAACTGACCGCGGCCACGGCCACCAAGCTGGGCGAAGTGGTGGTGACCGGCCAGAAGGCCACGGTGGTGGAAGAGCTGGGCAAGCGGGTAATTAACGTAGAAAAGGACCTGGGCAGCATTGGCGGCACGGCGGCCAACGTGCTGCAAAACGTGCCCTCGGTGAGCGTGGATGCCAGCGGCGTAGTGAGCATGCGCGGCACCTCCAACATCACCATTCTGATTGATGGCAAGCCGGCGGGCGTGAGCAACGGCGGCAGCGGCGGGCAGCGCCTCGACCAGATTCCGGCCTCGCGCATTGCCCAGGTGGAGGTGATTACCAACCCCTCGGCTAAGTACGACGCGGCCGGCGGCGGCGGGGTTATCAACCTCATTACCAAGAAAGAAGTAAAGGAAGGCACCAACGGCACGGCTGCCCTGAACGTGGGCAACAACGACAAGTACAGCGCCGGCGTGAGCCTGAGTCGCAAGCACGGCAAAGCCACCTGGCAGGCCAGCTACGACGGCCGCGACGTGACGTACAAAAGCCACGGCCACGCCGAGCAAGCGGCCAAACTGCTCGGCACCACCGGCCCGGAAACGGTGCAAACCACCCAAAACGGCATTGGCAGCGAGCAGCACCGCGAGCACTCGGTGCGGATGGGCGTAGACCTGGAGCTGCCCAAAAACCAAACCCTGAGCCTGGGCGTGCAGCCCAGCTACGAGCAGAATTTTGAATCGGAAGGCCAGCAGCTGACCCAGCAAACCAACGCCGGCCCGGTGCAGCGCATTAGCGGCGAGCAAGCCCTGACCGTGGACGTGAAGGTGCTGAACCTGGACGGCAGCTACCGCCGCACCTGGGAAAAGCACGAGGGCCGCGAGCTGAGCGCCAACTTCGGCAGCGTGACGGTGGATGCGAAGGCACCGGTGGTGCAGCGGCAATTTGCCGAGGCCGGGGCCACGGTGCCCCAGCCCGGCACCCGCCAGCTGCTCAATGTGCTGGCCAATATTCAGTACGGCCAGCTCGACTACACCCACCCGCTGGCCGCTGGCAAAGGCCGCCTCGAAATGGGCTTCAAATTTGAGCATCAGTCCAACCGCGGGGCCAATGAGTTTGGCTACACCGAGAGCGAAAGCCGCCCCAACGACTTTAGAAACGACCCGGCCCGCTCGCTCACCTACACCTTCGACCAGCTGGTGCCCGCCGCTTACGTAACGATGCAGCGCCCGCTGGGCCACAACTGGAGCGCCCAGGGCGGCCTGCGCACCGAGTACACCCGCCTCAGCGGCACCATTCAGGGCGGGGCGGGCATCGAGCAACGCGGCAGCCTGGCCCAGGACTACCTCAGCTTCTTCCCATCGGCCACGCTGAGCCGGGAGCTGGGCAAGGAGCCCGGCCAGAACCGCCTCCAGCTGAGCTATGCCCGCCGCCTCGACCGCCCCGACTTTATGCAGCAGCTGCCGCTGGCCATTTACCAGGACCCGCGCAGCTACCGCCTCGGCAACCCCCGCCTGACGGCCGAGTTCAGCCACAACATTGAGCTGGGCCACCAGATGAGCCTGGGCCAGGCCACGCTCACGACCACCGTGTTTGCCCGCATCACCACCGATGCCATTCAGCGCTACCGCTCGGTCGATGGCGTGGCCAGCAACCTGGCCGGGTTCATCGTAACCCGTGAAACGTACCTCAACAACGGCCGCACTACCAACCTTGGGGCCGAGTTCGGCCTGAGCCAGCCCCTGGCCAAGTGGTGGAGAATGAACGCCAGCACCGCGCTCTACCGCGCCCAGATTGCCAACAACAGCATCGGCAACAACCAGCAGGCCCTGGTGGGCAGCGTGCGCCTCACCAACAACTTCACGGTGCGCCCCACCCTCGACGTGCAGCTGAGCGGCAACCTGCGCTCGGCCACCCTTACGGCCCAGGGCCGGCAGCTGGCCCAGGGGCAACTCGACCTGGCTTTGCGCCAGCGCCTTTTCGGCGACCGCGCCGCCCTTACCCTGCGCCTGAGCGACGTGCTGAACACCCAGCAAAACCGCAGCCTGGTTGAAACCGATGCCCTCACCAGCTACCGCTACAACAAGGACGAGAGCCGCGTGGGCTGGCTGGGCTTCACCTGGTACGTGGGGGCCACCAAGCCCGGCAAAAAGATTGAAGCTGCGCCCAAGGGTGGCGGCGGCGGGTTTGGGGGCTAATTCTGCCAGACCGCCTACATTTGCCCACCCCCCATCCATCCTACTCTTTCTCTTTTTTCTTCAAAACATTTTTCCTATGAACAAACCCCTGTATCTGGCTACGGCGCTGCTGCTGGCCGCCGGAACCCTGGCCGCTCAGCCTACTGCTCCGGCTGGCTCCGGCAAAGCCAAGATTAAAACCAAGGCCGGCCGCACGGCGGCGGCCCCGGCTCCGGCCGCCGCGCCGGTAGCCGCCACCGACTGGTCGCTGCCCTACGCGGCCACCATCACGCCCGCCGGCCTGAAGGCCGACCTGACGTACTGGCCTCGGATGCGTACGAGGGCCGCGAAACCGGCAAAAAGGGCCAGAAAATGGCCGCCGAGTAAATCGCCAAAGCCTTTGCCGCCGATGGCCTGACCGGCCCCGTGCCGGGCTCCGACAACCCCCACATCCAGCACTTCGGCATGAAGCGCACCAGCCTCGACCTGCCGGCCAGCACCGTGAAAGTGGGCGGGCAAACCTTCCAGGGCAAGCGCGATTTCTACGCGATGATGACCGATGCCTTTGCCGCGCCGGCCACGCTGCAACCCGTGTTCGTGGGCTACGGCATCAGAGACGACAAGTATTCCGACTTCGTCACCGCGGCCGATTACAAGAACAAAGACCTCATTCTGCTGGCCGGCGAACCTCTCACGGCGCAAGGCAAGTCGCTGCTCGGGACTGATGGCAAGCCCAACCCCTACGCCCCGGCCACGCTGGAAGGCCTGGGGGCGCGGCGGCAGGCCCTTTTTCCGCTGGGCGCACGCTCCATCATCGTGGTAATGCCCACGGCCACGGCGTTTGGGGCGGCACCCAAAGCCTTCGAGCAGATTATTGGGCGCGAAGACCTGACTTTCGACGGGACCGACAAGAAAAAGACCGGGATGAACCTGGTCATTGTGTCGCCCGAACTGGGGGCCAAGCTGCTGGGCACCACCCCAGCCGGCCTCGACAAGTACCGCCAGAGCGTAGCCAAGGCCGGCAAGCCGGTGGCTTCGCCCTTCAAGCCCGTGGTTACCGCCACCGCCCAGGCCAGCCTGAAATCGGAGCCTTTCACCACCGAAAACGTGCTGGGCTACCTCGAAGGAAGCGACAAAAAGGAGGAGGTAATCGTGGTATCGGCCCACTACGACCACCTCGGCATCAAGAACGGCGTGGTGTTCAACGGGGCCGACGACGACGGCTCGGGCACGGTGAGCGTGCTGGCCATGGCCCGCGCCTTTTCGCAGGCTAAAAAGGAGGGCCACGGCCCGCGCCGCAGCATGCTATTTCTGGCCAATACCGGCGAGGAAAAGAGCCTGCTCGGCTCGCAGTACTATACCGAGCACCCCATCTTTCCGCTCGAAAAAACGGTTACCGACCTCAACATCGACATGGTGGGTCGCGTCGATTCGCTCCACATGGGCAAGGGCGACTACGTGTACCTGATGGGCGACGACCGCCTCTCCGACGAGCTGCACACCCTGAGCGAGGCCACCAACCAGCAGTACAACCCGCTGGCCATCGACTACAAGTACAACGACCCCAAAGACCCCGAGCAGATTTACTACCGCTCGGACCACTACAACTTCGCCAAGCACAACGTGCCGATTATCTTCTACACGAGCGGCCTGCACCCGCAATACCACAAGGCCACCGACGACGTGGAGCTGATTGACTTCCCGGCCATGGCCCGCCGCGACCAGCTCATCTTCCACACGGCCTGGGCCCTGGCCCAGCGCGACACCCGTGTGACCTTGAAACCCGAATTTATAAGCAGCGGCTTCGTGCCTGCCGCCACCGACCTCGACCGCTACGTGGGCACCTACGGCAGCGCCCAGATTCCGCTGAAAATCGTGTTCACCAAAGACGGCAGTAGCCTGAAAGCCCAGGCCACCGGCCAGCCTGCCCTCACGCTCGAATCCGTGAACAAGGACGTGTTCAAGTTTGATGCCGCCGGTATTCGCATGGAGTTCGATGCGGCCAAGCCGGCCTTTATGCTGAAGCAGGGCGGCGGGGCTTTTGAGTTCGTGAAGGAATAGAAAATCTCTTTTTTCTGCAAAAGCCCCGTCGTCGGTTCGTCCGTCGGCGGGGCTTTGTTTTAGATGAATGGCAAACCATATAGTATGCTTACTGCTGAAGCTGTTTAGAAAGTCAAAGGAACGGTCATGCTGAGCTTATCGAAGCATCTCTACCGCTTCGTATGCGACGTTCAACGGAGCGGTAGAGATGCTTC
>JAYULN010000028.1:0-2799 GCA_043763525.1 Hymenobacter sp. | reverse complement strand
GAACTTTGTCGTTCGCGTCCCCGTGCCGTTCGGGCGGCTTTACTGGCGCGGGGACGCGAACGACAAAGTTCGCGCTACAACCTACCGCGTAACAGCAGTTAACAGAACGGCATGCTTCGGCTGCGCGGATGCCAGATGAGCATGCCGTTCAATGGTTGTTGGCTGTGGGCTGCGTCGCCAAACGCTACTTTCCTTCGCGGCCATGCACCTGCGCCGGGGGCGAAGTAGCTTCCACCGCCGAAAAGGCTTCCAGAACCTTGTAGCTGTGCTCGGCTCCCTGGGGCACTACCCACGAGTTGCCCGGCTCGAGAATTACCATTTGACCGGCCAAGTGCAGCTCGGCGCGGCCGCTGAGCACGAAACCCACGGTTTCGTAGGGCCGGGCTACCGGCGTTTTCGCTTCGCCAGGCTGCTCGTTTTGCCACATGCGCATGGCCACGTGCTTGCCCGAGGCCAGGTATTTTTCGCCGTCGGGGCCTTTGGGCGAGTACTGCGAATCGACTTTGGTGATGGTGGTATCCGACATAGGATTGGGGAAAAGATGGAAAGGAGTATCTTTTGACCGGCTGGGCGGCCTCCGAGGCTAAACGGCCGAACCAAAGCTGCCGTTGCCCATCGGGCCCGAAACCTTCGCCGGCCCGGCCGGTTGAGTCCCCCGGTTCTTACCACTACTTACCCTCGCTGCTGCCGTGCCCACTTCCTGTTCTTCATTTGCCGCCGAGCTGGCCCACGCCCACGCCGCCGTGCCCGATGCCCTGCCGGGGGCCGCGTTCTGCGCCTTGGCCGATGGGCTGCTGGCCCTGCTCTTCCCGCAGCGCGCCGAGCGGCCCCTGGCTACTGCCGATGTCGTGGCCGCCGAGCTGCACCACTTCCGGGCCGAGCTGGCCGGGCTGCTGGCCAAGGTGCCGGCCCTGCCCGCGCCGGCCGTCGCGCTGGCCGACGAGTTCACGGCCCTGCTGCCAGTCCTGCGGGCTGCCCTGTTGCGCGATGCCAGCGCCATTCTGGCCAGCGACCCCGCCGCCCAGGGCCTCGGCGAAATCATCAGCTCGTACCCCGGCTTCTACGCCACGGCGCTGTACCGGCTGGCCCACGCCCTGCACCAGCGCGGCCTGCCCCGCCTGCCGCGCCTGCTGAGCGAGTATGCCCACCAGCGCACGGGCATCGACATTCACCCCGGCGCGCGCATTGGCTCAGCCTTCTGCATCGACCATGGCACGGGCCTTGTCATCGGCGAAACGGCCATTATCGGGGCCAACGTACAGATATACCAGGGCGTAACCCTGGGTGCGCTCAGCGTAACCAAGGGCTTGCAGGGCACCAAGCGCCACCCCACCATTGAGGACCACGTGGTGATTTACGCCGGAGCAACTATTCTGGGCGGCAGCACGGTTGTCGGCGCGCACAGCATCATCGGGGGCAACGTGTGGCTGACCGAAAGCGTACCCTCGCATTCGCGCGTGTACCACCGCGCCCACATCCAGATTTCGCGCAGCGTGGACCCCGTCGCCGAGCTGGTATTTTCAATTTAATGTAGCGCGGACTTTGCGAGTCCGCGCGTGAACGACAATCCAACGACCCACGCGCGGACTCGCAAAGTCCACGCTACATCACACAAACCAACTCCTCATGAAAGCCAATTCCATCCTCGACACCATCGGCAACACGCCGCTGCTGCGCCTCAACCGCCTGTTTGCCGAAATTCGGCCCGATGTGGAAGTGTGGGTGAAGCTGGAACGCGCCAACCCCGGCGGCTCCATCAAAGACCGCATCGCGCTGAGCATGATTGAGCAGGCCGAGCAGGAGGGCATCCTCACCAAAAAAAGCCTCATTGTGGAGCCCACTTCCGGCAATACCGGCGTGGGCCTGGCCCTGGTAGCCGCCGTGAAAGGCTACCAGCTCACCCTCGTGATGCCCGAAAGCATGAGCATTGAGCGCCGCCGCCTCATGGCCGCCTACGGGGCCAGCCTGGAGCTTACGCCCCGCGAAAAAGGCATGAAAGGGGCCATCGAAAAAGCCCAGGAAATTGTGGCTAACACCCCCGGCGCCTGGATGCCCATGCAGTTCTCCAACCCCGCCAACCCGCGCATTCACGCCGAAACCACAGCCCAGGAAATTCTGCGCGACATGCCCGAGGGCTTCGACTACCACATCACCGGCGTGGGCACCGGCGGCCACATCACGGCCGTGACGGAAGTGCTCAAGCCGCTTTTTCCGAACATGAAAACCTTCGCCGTGGAGCCCGAGGCCTCGCCCGTCATCAGCGGCGGCGCACCGGGGCCGCACCCCATTCAAGGCATCGGGGCCGGCTTCATCCCCGATAACCTGCACGTCAACATCCTCGACGGCACCATTCAGATATCGCAGCAGGAAGCCTTCGACATGACCCGCCGGGCCGCCCGCGAAGAAGGGTTGTTAGTGGGCGTGTCGTCGGGCGCGTCGCTGGCCGCCGTGGCCAAAAAGCTGGCCGAAATGCCCTCGGGCAGCCGCGTCCTCACCTTCTGCTACGATACCGGCGAGCGGTATTTGTCGGTGGAGGGGCTGTTTGTGTAGGGTGCGGGGTCGTGCTAAGTTGGGCTTGCCTGCGCCCGTCGTTGGCCTTGGTCAGACGATTCAAGCAGAAGCCGTGCAACCACAAGCGGGGCACACCCTGAACTAAGATTAAAACAAAAAGCCCGACCAGGAAACTGGTCGGGCTTTTTATCTTCATTCACACCTTCAGTGGAGAATATCGGAGTCGAACCGATGACCTCTTGCATGCCATGCAAGCGCTCTAGCCAACTGAGCTAATCCCCCTGATTT
>JAYULN010000027.1:0-2801 GCA_043763525.1 Hymenobacter sp. | reverse complement strand
ACCGAAACCCACGCCACCGTGCCCTTCCTCGAAGGCAAGAGCAGCGTGGGCCGCCTCGGCATCGATATTCACGCCACCGCCGGCAAGGGCGACGTGGGCTTCTGCAACTACTGGACCCTGGAAATCAGCGTGTCGATGCCCGTGCGCGTGTATCGCCACATGCCCATCGGCCAGCTCATTTATTTCACGGTGCAGGGCAGCGTGGCCACGCTCTACAACCACAAGGCCAACGCCAAATACAACGACCGCACCGACCGACCAGTTGAGTCGATGATGTGGAAAAACCAGTGGTAGTGTATTAAAAAAGCACTATCTGAACCGGCAATTCCCGAACCGGAACGGCCGTTTCTGCGTTTAATCGGGGAGCTGGGCTGCCTACCCCTTGGCCCGGTCCTTGCGTAAGTGTGTTACCGAAACCCCTACGACGATGACGAAGAAACCCTTTTTTGCTTCCCTATTGCTGGCGCTGTTGGCCGGTGCCGCTTCCGCCCAGCAGCTGCCCACCGGCCCCGTGGCCGTGCAGGATAAAACCCAGCCCAGCCCCCGCCTCAACCCCGTGCAAGCCCGCGCCGACCGCCTCAGCAGCCAGATGGTGCGCGACTTGCACCTCAATGGCTACCAGGCCACCAAGCTCCGCGCCATCAACGTCGAGAAAATCGCCAAAATGGCTGCCATCGAGCGCAAAAATGCTGGCAACCCCAAGCTCATCGACGACGAGTGCAACGGCGTGTGTAAGGAGCGGGACCAGGAGTTGCAGGCCTTCCTCAGCAACGACCAGTACAGCAGCTACTTTGGCTCGCGCGCCAATTACTACAAGTACGACAAGGATTTCGCCAGCCAGTCGGCCAATATCCTGTTAGCCAACTCGGTGCAGAATCCAGTACCGGCTCGGGCCAACGATGCCACCATCGCCCCCGCCAAGCCCAGGCCTACCAATCGCCCCGCCGGCAACCTGGGCCGCAACGCCCGGTAAAAGGGTATAGCGCAAACGGTAGCCCATGCTTTGGCTTGTGCGCCGCCCTTCACGAAAAACAAAGCCCCGTTGGATAATTCCAGCGGGGCTTTTTCATGTTCAGTGGGCACAAGCTAAAGCATTTATTGCCAGCGTGCTACTAGCTGTCCTGCTCCTGGCGGTCAAGGTAGTCCGACAGTTCTTTGCAGAGTGCCCGCATTTTAGCGGCCATCTCCTTGTCGTTGGTGGCCGTTACGATGTTCTCAGCCATCGAGCCGATATTGTCGACGCAAAAGCGTTTCATCTCATTAATCGGCATGTCCTTGGTCCAGAGGTCAATTTTCATGGTGCCCACCTGCTCCCGGTCCCACAGCGCGATGTTGATGGCCTTGGCAAAGTGAATATCCGGCCCCGCATCGGTGGCCGACCAGCTGATGGCCTCTGGTACTTTGTTATCGTCGAGGGCAATGCTGAAGCGGATTTCTGATTTCTTAATCACTGATTAGCGCGAATTTTAGCGGATTTCACGGATTTTGTAGGCGGTTGGGACAGCCTCCCATGCATTCGTCTGGTTAAGGAGGCGGGTTCTCGCCAGCGTTTTAAAAGCCGGCCAAACCGGCCTTCGAACGTAACGATGCCGAAACAGCTCAGCACGGAGCAGTAAGTCAGGTGTTGCAACCGGCCCATAAAAATGCCGGCCACAAAATCCGTGAAATCCGCTAAAATCCGCGCTAATCCGTGGTCAGACGTAGTTGTTAAGCATTACGGGCATCACCAGCATTAGGATGCTTTCGTTGTCGTCCGGGGTGGTGGGCATGAGGAGGCCGGCGCGGTTGGGCGTGCTCAGCTCCAGGGTGATTTCCTCGGAATCGATATTCGAGAGCATTTCGAGGAGGAAGCGGGCGTTGAAGCCGATTTCCATGTCCTCGCCGTCGTACTGGCAGGTGAGGGTTTCCTTGGCTTCGTTGCTAAAATCCAGGTCTTCGGCCGAAACCACCAGCTCGGAGCCGGCCAGGCGCAGGCGCACCTGGTGGGTGGTTTTGTTGGAGTAGATGCTGATGCGGCGCACCGAATT
Organism: Hymenobacter sp.; assembly: GCA_043763525.1. Lineage (GTDB taxonomy): Bacteria > Bacteroidota > Bacteroidia > Cytophagales > Hymenobacteraceae > Hymenobacter. Next base: position 774 of record JAYULN010000027.1, on the reverse strand, counting down.
CAGCAGCTCGGCGCGGTTGATGATGAGCTTGTTGGGGTTGCTCACCGGAATCACGTTTTCGTAGTCCGGGTAGCGCTCGTCAATCAGGCGGCACACGAGGCGCATCTGGTTGAAGGAGAAGAAGGCGTTGCTCTGGTTGAACTCGATTTTCACCGGCGTAGCCTCCGAAGGCAGCGTGCCTTTCAGCAGGTTGAAGGCTTTGCGCGGGATGATGAGGTTGGCGGTTTGGCCGGCACCTACGTCCTGGCGGCGGTAGCGCAGCAGGCGGTGCCCGTCGGTAGCCACGAAGGTTACCTGCGAGTCGGCCAGCTGCACGAGAATGCCGGTCATGGCCGGGCGCAGCTCGTCGGTGCTCACCGCGAAGATGGTTTTGTTGATGGCCCGCGCCAGTGACGACGACGGCATCTCAATCGGGGCCGAGCCCTTCACCACCGGCACGCGGGGGAAGTCGGCGGCGTTCTCGCCGGCCAGCTTGTAGCGCCCATTGGCCGAGCTGATTTCGATGGTGTAGGTTTCCTCGTCCAGCGTGAAGGTTACGGGCTGGTCGGGCAGGTTTTTGAGGGTGTCGAGCAGGATGCGGGCCGGCGCGGCAATGCGGCCGGTGTCGCGGGCCTCCACGGGCAGCTCAGTAATCATGCTCGTCTCCAGGTCGGAGGCGGTGATGGTGAGCTTACCGGCCTCAATCTCAAAGAGAAAGTTCTCCAGAATGGGCACCACGGGGTTGTTCGTAACCACGCCGTTGATGCTTTGCAGCTGCTTGAGCAGCGCGGAGGA
>JAYULN010000026.1:0-2804 GCA_043763525.1 Hymenobacter sp. | reverse complement strand
CCACCACCGGCACCAGCAATTACAGGCGTACTTTGCCTACTACCCCCACCACCGGCCCCCCCAAAGCCTGCGCGGCCAAACGCCCGCTCAGGTCTTTGTCCAACCTTCATCCATACATAACTATGTTACTTAATTGCTGTTACGCACTGTTAATTGCGGTTACGCACTGATTGCGCCTCCGCTTCAGCAAGAGACTTCGGCTGCTTCAGCAAAGGTCCTTTCCAAGTAATCACTCAAGGTGGTGCGTAACAGTAGTTACTTAACAACCCCCGTTAAACTGTTCATTTTTTGGGGAATAGTAGACTCTCATGGCTTTTCCTCTTAAATTAGCCCTTTTGCGTAAGTTGTATTCACTACGAGTATAACAGGTACAAAACCGTTTCTATGGGCCAAGTATCCTCAGGCGGCCCTATTATTGGGAGTGTAATAGTATTAACCAGTATAAATTATTAAACAGTTTAGTGCTATTTAATACTATTGATTGTCTGCGCGTTAGGGGTTTGATTTCTACTGACCTGCATCGCATTAAAACTGCGCCAGAATCGATGTTAAAGGGCCATCCGGACAAATATGCAGTGCGATGGCATATTTATCCGGATGGTCCTACCCTGTCTGAGACATAATTCTCAGCTAGAGCGTGAGGACAATTATCATCTCAGCCAGTCAAGAGCGGCGGCGATATGCCAGAAAGCGAGAAAGGAAACGACGATTTTATCATAGCGGATAGCCAACCACCGATACTGCTTCATGCGGCCAAAAAAGCGCTCAATTTGATTGCGGTCGCGGTAATATTAACCGGTTCCAAGCGGTTAAGTCGATTCGGAATGACGACGGCAATGCCTTTTTCGGCGCAATAGGGGGTTCTTCTTCCAAAAGAGCGGATTTACACGCTAAGCCATCGGGTTGCCGGGATGGCGGAGCGGGCGGCGGTGTAGCGGGTCGAGGTGGGCCGGGTTGGTGAAGGAGTATTTGCCGAGTCGGTTGATGTGCTCGTAGCGGCTGGGCGAGAGGTACGGGAAGTGGGCTTCGTCGACCGGATAGCCTTCGGCCTGCAGCTGCTGGAGGACCTCCTGCATGTACACCGTGTTCCAGAGCAGCACGCAGTTGGTGAGCAGCGTCAGGCACCGGGCCGCTTCGGTCTGCGCCTGCTGCTGCTTGCGCCGGATAACCCCTTCGCTGCCAAACCAGAGCCAGGCCCGCAGCGCGTGCAGTTCTTCGCCCTTGTTGAGCTGGGCGTGAATGCGCTGGCGCAGGGGCTGACTTTGCAGGTAGCGCAGGATGAAGCGGGTCTTGATGAGCTGGCCGTAGGCCTGCAAGACGTAGGTGAGGTGGTTTTGATTTCATCGAGCACCACCGTGGCATCACGCAGGGTGGCCGGCACCACTTTACTCCCGTACTGCGCGTACTGGTCCGAGGAATGGGGTTGCATCGTCACGCCCCGGCCGGTGCCAAAATAGGTGGGCAGGGCACGGGCATTGCGCACCTTGCCGCTGACGGCAAACCGCTGGCCGTCGGACGAAGAGAAGGTGCCATCGCCCCAATAAGAAGCCAGCCACTGGCGGTGGTGCTCGTTGACCAACAGGTTGTTGGCGGCTTTGAGCGTGTCGTCGCGCAGGTAGTTGGTGGCCGTCCACCAGAGCGACTGGTAGGGCAGGGCGGCGCTGCGGGCCATATCGGCCAACGGAATGTTACAGCCCGTGACCAGCAAGGTCGCCAACAGGCGCGTGTCGTGCTCGTCGCCGCGCGGGGCGTGCTCCAGCCCGGGCAGGTGCGCCGTAAAGCCCAGCCAGGCGTTGACTTCGACCAGGATATCGGTTAGGTCCACGGCCGGCAGGCGGCGGCCGATTTCCTGCTGCAGGGCCTGTGCCCCGGCCGGCACCTCTTCGGCGGCGGGCCACGTCACCACCAGCTCCCCACCTTCCAGGCGCACGTCGCCGCCGGCAGCGAGCAGGGTTTGCATGGGACCCAGCAAGTCTTCCAGTTCTTGCAGGCGTTCGGTGAGGCGGTCCGTGGTCACGGGCGGCAGCCCCAGCTGCACGCAGCGTTCCGGCCGGACCCGTTCCCATTCGTCCGCGGGAATGAGGTAGCTGTTGAGGGCGGCGTAGCGGTGCGACGGCGTCACGTATACGTCGCCCGAGCGCAGCCGGTCGCGCAGCGTGGCCATCACGGCCAACTCGTAGGCCGGCCGCTGCTGCTCGGGACTGAGCGCGTCGCCCAGCACAAACTTGCGCCAGGTGGGTTTCAGGAAGCCAGTCGGGGCCTGGTCGGGCAGCTTGCGCCGCCGACCGGCCTGCAACTCGCTGACCAGCTGCAGCGCCGCCCCAAAGTCGTCGCCGGCAAAGCCTTGCCGAAACGCGAACTGTTCCAGCAGCCGGGGCGTAAACTGCTTGAAGAGCGGGTAGCGCTTGGCCAAGAAGGGGTCCTCTCAGAAAACGGAATAAATAGCACGTTAAGTAGTCGGACATAAGTATTCGGTAGTAAGACCCAATGTTAAATCTTGATTGACAGCACTTTGATATCTGAATACTGACTACTTAATACTGGCTACCTACTTAAGGCTTAAAAAGGGGCCGTAGGGGCTGGAATTTGCCAGTCGCCCGTTTCGTGCGCCACGAGTAGTCCCCGGTCAGATTGATATGCTCCCAGCCCAGCGGGGATAAGTAGGGCAACAGCACTTCGTCCACGGGCTGACCGTGGGCCCGCAAGGCCTGCACGGCACGTTGGAGATATACTGTATTCCACAACACAATGGCGGCCGTGAGCAAATTCAGGCCACTGGCCCGGTAGCGCTGCTGCTCGAAGCC
>JAYULN010000025.1:0-2812 GCA_043763525.1 Hymenobacter sp. | reverse complement strand
GGTGGTGTGCGGCGTGAACCAGCTGCTGGGCTGGGAGCCGGGCAACTACGACGTGCTCACGCCCCGCAACGACTACCAGGCCCTGTTCCGCGAAATCAACCGGCGGCCGGGGGCCTTTGCCACCCTGGCCCACCCCAACCGGACGGACTACGGCAACCTGGCCGGCACGGCGCTGAGCCCGCGGGCCGACTCGGCCATCGTGGGCACGGTGCTGCGCTCGGGGCCGGCCACCTCGACCAACACCAGCTACAGCAACCCGTCGCGGGGCAGCTACACGCCCTACTTCCAGACCCTGCTGGCCAAGGGCTACCACCCAGGCATCACCATCGACCACGACAACCACAACACGACGTTCCTGCGCACGACCCAGGCCCGGCTGGTGGTGCTGGCTCCGGCGCTGACGAAAGCGGACATCATGGATGCGCTGCGGCAGCGGCATTTCTATGCCTCCGACGACTGGAACGCGGAGGTGACCTTCACGCTGAACAGCCAGCCCATGGGCTCGATTTACGCCGACCAGGCGGCGGCCTCGATGAGCGTGAGCAACGCCGACAACGAGCCGGTCAGCTCGGTGCAGGTGCTGCGCGGGGTCCCCGGCAGCGGGGCCAGGCCGGTGGTGGTGGCCACGGCCGCGGCCGGCACCACGGCGCTGAGCTACGTGGACCCGCAGGGCGTGAATACGACGGCCTACTACTACGCGGTAGTGGCGCAGGCGGATGAGGACAGCATCGTGACGTCGCCCATTTGGTACACGCGGCGCATTATCACAGCCACGACGCCAGGGGCCGAGGAGGTAGCATTGGCGGTGTTCCCGAATCCGACGGCGGGCACGGCAACACTGTCCTACTACCTACCGGCGGCCAGTGCAGTGTGTGCAGAAGTAGTGGACGCAATAGGCCGAAAGGTGGTGAGCCTAGCAACTGGCCAGCAGCAGGTGGCTGGGCCACACACGTTGGCAGTGCCAGCGCTGGCACCGGGACTTTATACGGTGCAGCTGACCTACAACGCCGGCACCGCTCACCGCAAGCTGATAGTGGAATAACGTTTCTGGTCAAACATGAACAGCCCCGTTTTCTTTGGTGAAGCCGGGGCTGTTCATGTTTTACGACCAAGACATGCCGCCCGCTTTTGCGGCTTGCAACGCCATATGAGGTATGAGCGCCGTCATATATTCGCCCTCCTTCGTGAACCAAGCACACTGGCAGTCTTGTGTATTGCCGTAGGCAGCGTTTAACACCACTAAAGCAGGCCCGCCGGTTATTAATTGAACTTTGTCTCCTGTACTACTCCCCGAAAACTGGACCGTTTAGCGGGTCGTGTTAAGCAATATGGTTATGTTTGAATGAAGGGGTTTTAGTAAAGACCTGGGCGGGTGTCTGGCCGCGCAGGCTTTGGTGGGGTCGGCGGTGGTTGTAGTAGGCAAAGTACGTCTGTAATTGCTGGTGCAGGTGGTGGCCGTCCTCGGCGGGGTTGAGGTAGATGTGCTCCCACTTGACGGTGCGCCAGAGGCGCTCGATGAAGGCGTTATCGGTGGCGCGTCCCCGGCCATCGCGGCTGATGCGGCAGCCGGCGGCCAGCAGGGCTTGCTCGTAGGCCCCGCTGGTAAACTGGCTGCCCTGGTCGGAATTGAAAATGTGTGGGGCCGGTGCCTGACGCAGCGCGTCGGCCAGCGCTTGCAGGCAAAAGCCCACGTCGAGCGTGTTGGAGAGCTGCCAACTCAGGACATAGCGCGAGTGCCAGTCGAGCACAGCGGCCAGGTACAAGAAGCCCTTGGCCATCGGCACGTAGGTGATATCGGTGCTCCACACCTCGTTCGGGGCCGTGGCCGGCCGGTCGCGCAACAGGTACGGATAGGGCGTGACCCCTTGCCCCGGCACGCTCAGGCGCGGTTTGGGGTAGACCGGTTCGTGGCCCATTAAGCGCACGAGCCGACGTACGCGCTTTTCGTTGACGGCGTGGCCGGCCAGGCGCAGGTGGTCGCGCAGGCCGAGCACGCCCTTAAAGTTGTGGTCGGTGAACTCCTCATCGAGCAGGCGCATGAGTTCGAGGTTATACGCACTTTCCCCGCAGGGCTGGTATTAGAAACTGCTGCGCGAAAGGCCCAGGGCCTGGCAGCGGGCCTGCACCGAGCTGGTCGGGTCGGTTTGGGCGACCAGTGCCCGTTGCTGGGCTACCGACATGGCCCCAGCATTTTTTTTAGCAACGCGTTTTCTACTTGTAGCCGGCCAATGGCCGCGTACAGCGGTTCCACATCGGGCACCGCCGCGCCAGGAGCGGGCGTTTCGGCAAAGACCTGGGCGGCTTGCTCGCGCAACTGCAGCTTCCAGCGCGTGATTTGGGTGGTCGACAACTGGTAGTGGGCGGCCAACTCGGCCAGTGGCTGGCGCTCGGTGAGCGCGGCCAGCGCCACCTCGGCTTTGAATTCGGCCGTGTAGCGACGGCGGGTGCGTTTTGGACTCATAAGCGGGCTAAGCTAGCCCGCTTTCACTGTCCAGTTTTTGGGGAGTAGCACACTCCTGCTAAGTGTAGGATTGTGCTAGCCATACAAGAACGAGTTGGTAAAGTGAGCCGCCAAGCTACGAAAAAGCCCCAGCTGGTGGTCCGGGTCCCTTTGTTTGGCAGAGGGGATATTAGTAAATCAGTGAGAAATTGGGCAGATGGTCCAAATTATCAGTTAAGCTATTGTCTGGATTTGAGCGCAAATATTTGCCATTGCTGCCGCTAACTACAGTTACTATTTCACCGGTGTGCCAAGCCTTACTGGCAGATTTCCATACCATAGTTGTTACAGTATTATTGGTTCCTTCCACAA
>JAYULN010000024.1:0-2814 GCA_043763525.1 Hymenobacter sp. | reverse complement strand
ACTACAAAAACCAGGAACTGCGGGCCTGGCTGGCCAATAAACCGATTTGCCAGGTATTTCTGCCGCCCTATTCCCCCAACCTGAACCTGATTGAGCGCTTTTGGAAATACCTGCGTCAGAAGATTATCAACACCACGTTCTATCGCACCAAAGGCCCGTTTCGCACGGCCGTGCTCGATTTCTTTACCCGGCTCCCCGAGTTTGGGCCAGACCTCGCGTCCCGCCTAACCCGAAAATTTTACATTATTGATGCGCAACCCACTTCGCGATGAGTATAATTAGCACGACCCGCTAAACTGTCCAGTTTTTGGGGAGTAGTACAGACTGCCCAGGCCAGCAGGTGCTCGCTGGCTTGCTCGTACAGGGTTTTGGCGTTCTTTTTCAGGGCAATCACGTAGTCCGCTCCGCACGCCACCACCTGGCCGAAGATGCCCGGCTGACAAGCAATGGCATCGATGGTCACGATGCTGCCGGCCACGTCGAGGGTGTCGAGCAGGGCTGGAATCGCTGTTTTTTCGTTCGTCTTCGCCCTAATCTGCGCTTGTCTAAAGCGCAGGTGGGCGTTGGCCACCCACACGCTGACCGTCCGTACCAAGGCGTGGCGCTGACCGGCGGGGGTGGTGGCGCGGTGTTCCTTGCCATCGACGCACAACTGCCGCCCGGCCAGTGCCCCGGCGCAGGCCCGCAACATTAGCTCCAACTCAATTGGGTTCAGTCGCTTGAGCAGCCGTTCCAACGTGTCCTCGGAGGGAATGCCGTTGGCAAAGGACAAGCCCAGTTCTGCCTGTAGAAAAGCGAGCCGGGCACGGCCGTAGTCACAAATTTCTAGCAAATCGTCGCAGCCGGCCAACGTGCCGCACAGCATCAGGGCCAGAATATCAACCAGTTGATGCAAGCACCGTCCCTGCACACGCGGGTCCGTCAGGTGGGTAAAGGAGGCGAAATAATCCATCCCCGAAAATAGCCGACGACTCGCTTACTTTTGGTGCGGAAGCCCTACATCTAAATCGACAAGCTTGAGATAACTCAACTAAATTGCTTCGTTTCAAGAAAGCATCTATACTCATCGCGAAGTGAGATGCGAAAGTAGTCGTTGCAATGTGCTAAACTTGTCCCCACGCAGGTACACTTGACCGATAGTGAGCGCCGGGCGTTGCGGCAGTTGCAAAAGCAGCAGCGCGACGACGGCTACGTCAAGGTCACCGTGGTGCTGATGCTCGACAGCGGCTGGTCGGTGGGCAGCGTGGCCGAGGCGCTCGGCCTGGACGAGGCCACGCGCTACCGCTACGTGCGGGCTTTTACCGACCTGGGGCTGGACAAGTACCTGGCCCACGAGCACCCCGGCTACTGGGGCCTGCTCAGCAGTGCCCAGCTCGCCGCCCTCTGCCACGAGGTCAACACCACGCTTTATACGGACGTGAAAGCCCTGCAAACCTGGCTAGCTGAAACCTGCGAAGTCCGGTATTCTCGCTCGGGCCTGACGGACTTGTTGCACCGCCTGGGCTTCACCTACAAGCTCACCACGCCCGTGCCCTGCCAAGCCAATGCCGCGGCGCAAGCCGATTTCCTGGACGAGTTAGCCGTGCCCGAAGCCCAGGTCGAGCGGGGAGAGGCCGTGCTTTACTACGCCGACGCGGCTCACCCCACCCACAACACGCGCTGCACCCGCGCCTGGTGCGCCGTGGGCCCGGAGCGCCCCCTGCTCACCGTCAGCGGCCGGGAGCGGGTAAACCTGAACGCGGCCCTCAACGCCTACGCGCCCACGCAGGTGCTGCTCGATGAGACGGATTGCGTCAATGCGCAGAGCACCCGGCGCTTGTACGAGCAGGTGTTGGCGGCCCATCCCGACAAGGCCCGCATCTACGTCATCTGCGACAACGCCCGCTACTACAAAAACCAGGAATTGCGGGCCTGGCTGGCCGACAAGCCGATTTGCCAGGTGTTTTTGCCGCCCTATTCGCCCAATCTGAACCTGATTGAGCGTTTTTGGAAGTACCGGTGCCAGAAGAGTATCAATACCACCTTCTACCGCACCAAGGGCCAGTTCAAAACCGCCGTCCTGAACTTCTTTGACCAGCTCGACGAGTTTGGCCCTGAACTCGCGTCCCTCCTAACCCGAAAATTTCATATTATTGATTCGCAACCCACTTCGTGATGGGTATAACAATTATTTTCGGCTCGTTTTTGACACATTCTGCCCGAAGCTGATACCGGATACAGGGTCTGCAACAAAGAAGAAATACCCCGTAATATCCCGGCCAATGCCATGAAGCGAAACATTCCGGTCGACCGCTACATTGGCGTAGGTTCGGTAGATAAAGTTGATGCGCAGGCTGTCCTGTCCGCGGCTGATGAAGTCCATTTGGGCAAAGCCCTGCTGTTGTAACCGGGTAATCAGCGAGTAATTGGCATCCGATTCCGCTGCAAACCCTTCAACAGAAAGGGGCCAGCTATGATGCAGCTGGTAATAGGCGCGAAACGACTCTTGGTCTGCCAACGTCAAAGCAATCTGCCGCTTCGTTCGCACGGCTTGGTACTGGGGATACGAAACGCGTTGTACCACACTCCCCTGCGGCGTCACCAGCGTCTGATAACTGGTGCAAGCGGGCAATACCCCAAGTCCAATGGCCGCAACACATAGCGTTTTCGTTCTCATAGAAAAATTCTGACAGAAAATAGTTGCTGTCTGATTGCGCCATTCTGCCACGTTAAGTAGGTAGCCAGTATTAAGTAGTCAGTAGTCGGATATCAACCTGCTGTCAATCAAGATTTAACATTGGGTCTGACTACCGAATACTTGTGTTCGACTACTTA
>JAYULN010000023.1:0-1022 GCA_043763525.1 Hymenobacter sp. | reverse complement strand
AAATCCTGATTGAAACCCGTGTTGTTGCCCAGGCCGAAGAAACGGTAGAAGGGGAAATAGTTGCCGTAGCTGGCCTCAGCCCCCACGTCGATTTTGCCGATAGCGTAGCGGTGGCGGGTGCTGGCCGTGAGTTGGAACAGCCCGTTGCTGCTGCCCTGCACATCGAACGAATACCGGTTCTTATACCCCGGCTTGCGGAAACCCTGGCGCAGGAACGTGACCCCTGCCCCGGCCCCGAAACCGTCGTTGGCATTATAAAAAAGCGAGACGCTGGGCCGGTAGGAGTTGTACTCGAATTGCTCACGGTCGTAGGCATTCACGCCGGGCCGGGGGCTGGTATGGTTGTCCGATTCGGGGCCGAGCTGCAGCTCGGTGTCGGGCACGTCGTACACCTTGGTGAGGGTACGTAAGCCGGCGGCGCGGGAGTCGTCGCGGATGTGGTCTTTGCCCTCGCCGCCGACGATGCGCACCAGAATGCTATGCGGGCCGCCGTCGCCGGTTACCGTAAATACGTCCTTGCCATCGAGACCATAGAGGCAGATTTCCTCGGTTTCGCGGGGCTCAAACGTGCGGTCGAACAGGGCCGGTCCGTTGGTATTTTCGCTCTCTTTGGCACGGTCGAACAGCTGCACGCGCACCTGGCCGGTTGGCAGCCGGTTCACCAAAAACACCTCGCCTTTGTTCGAGCCTACCACATCGACCCGCTTGGCCAGGAGCAGGTAATACTCGTCGATGGCCTTGGGCAACTGCTGGATGCGGGATTTCAACTTGCGGTTGATGTCCTTGCCGGATAACGCCTGAATTTCAGTAGGTAATTTTCCAGTGGCCTCATCAATAACTGTCGGTGTGAGTTTAGCCTGGAGGTACCTGGCAGCCTCCTGCCACTGCTCGCGGCTGAGTCTTTGCAGCAGGAACCGGTCGAGGTGGCGGGCGGGCCAGTTCAGGCTTTTCATGTCCTGAAACTCATCCTGAAAACCTTCGATGCTGGGCACGGCCCACTCGCGGTTGGCGAGGTAGGTGAG
>JAYULN010000022.1:0-1023 GCA_043763525.1 Hymenobacter sp. | reverse complement strand
GCAAAATCGACGTGGGGGCTGAGGCCAGCTACGGCAACTATTTCCCCTTCTACCGTTTCTTCGGCCTGGGCAACAACACGGGTTTCAATCAGGATTTGTACGACAATAGATTCTACAACGCCCGCTACCGGGGCTATACCCTCAATGCCTTTCTGGAGCGCACCTTCCTGCAGCGCAGCGTGGTGCGGGTCGGTCCTACCTACGAAAACTACATCAGCAGCTTCGCCGACAACAGCTTCCTCGGCATCGTGGCCACTCGCCCCGGCGAGCCCCGTCCCAATACCAGCACCCAGGCCCTGGCAGGCCTCAGCGGCGTGGTCGACCTCGACCTGCGCAACCGCCCCAGCTTTGCCCAGCGCGGCGTCCGCATTCGGGTGCAGCACGACAGCTACCGCCAGCTGCTGAACGGCAGCAGCACCTTCGGCCTCACCCAGGGCTTTGCCGAATACTATGGCACCGCCAAAATCGGCATACCCATCACGCTAGTACTTAAGGGCGGCGGTGCCAAAAACTACGGTTCCGATGCCGACATTCCGTTCTACAAATTCGCCAGCATCGGCCAAACCGAAAACCTGCGCGGCTACTACCGCAACCGCTTCAGCGGCGATGCAAGCCTGTACTACAACACCGAATTACGCTTGGCGCTCGGCCAGGTCAAAAACGGCTTTCTGCCCTTCTACTATGGCCTATTCGGCTTCTACGACCAGGGCCGCGTGTACTACCAGAGTGCCTCGCCCGACGGCTGGCACGCCGGCTACGGCGCAGGCTTCTACCTTGCGCCCGTGGTCGAAACCCTGGCCCTGTCGGTATCCTACCAAAAATCCGTCGAAAGCAGCCTGATTCAGTTCGGGCTCGGCTTTCGGATTGATAAGTAAAACGGCACCCCTGGCGCTACCTTTGCGGTTTCACCACCCTTTTATCCTCTTTGCCTGTGGAGTATCCGCTACGTAAGCTCGCTGCCATCGACATCGGCTCGAACGCGGTTCGCTGCCAGATTTCGGCGGTGTTGTTTTATCAGGGCCG
>JAYULN010000021.1:0-1024 GCA_043763525.1 Hymenobacter sp. | reverse complement strand
CTGCTGGCCACGCTCTACGTGCTGCCCTACTACCGCTGGCTGGTGCCGCGCCTGCTGCGCCAGCGGCACTACGCCCTGCTGGTCGTGAGCTCGCTGCTTTACCTGTGGTGGGGTATTAAAGTGAATACCTGGCTGGCGGCATGGCTGTTCGGCCCGGTGGCGGCCCAGCCAGCGCTGGCCGATTTCTATCGGTACTACCTCGTCGACTGGCACCAACTGTTCCAGCGGCGCCAGCCCCATTTGCAGCTACTCTTCACCGATGCGCTGGCTTTTGGCTGCGTGGCCTTCGCCCAGTTTGCCTTCACCAACGAGCAGCGCCGCCGCCTGCTCGAGCGCGACCACCTGGCCTTGCAGCTGGAGCAGCTGAAGAGCCAATTGCAGCCGCATTTTCTCTTCAACACCCTCAACAGCATCTACGGCCTGAGCCTGGCCGGCTCCCCCGAAACGCCCCGCTTCATCCTGCTCCTCTCGGAGCTGATGCGCTACGTGCTGTATGACAGCGGTCGCGACTACATCGCGCTATCCGAGGAAGTTACTTTTCTCGAAAACTACTTCGAGATGGAGCAGCGCAAGTACGCCGGGGCCAGCATCACCCTCACCACCACCAGAACGGCCGATTCGACGCTGCAAGTGCCGCCGCTGCTGCTGCTGCCGCTCGTCGAAAACAGCTTCAAGCACGGCCGCCACCACTTTTCGGATAATGCCCGCGTGACGGCTACGCTCATGACGACTCCCGGCCGGCTGCATTTCGTGGTTGAGAATGACCTGCTGCCGGAAATGCCGGCTGCCTCGCCCAAACGCAGTGGTGGCATTGGGCTGGTCAATATCCGGCAGCGACTGAATCTGTATTACCCCAACGCCCACGAGCTGGTGCTGTCGGAACGGGAGGGCCGGTACCGGGCGGAGCTGACGCTGCACGTCTCGTAGCGCGGACTTTTAGTCTGCGGGTGGTAGGTTCGTGGCCGTTCCTACTCGCGGACTAAAAGTCCGCGCTACTGCTCATGTCCTCCCCCATTCGCTGCCT
>JAYULN010000020.1:0-1024 GCA_043763525.1 Hymenobacter sp. | reverse complement strand
CTGCCGCGGCTACGGCCTGCCCCCGAGCGCCGACGATGCCCGCCACGGCCGCTTTGTGGTGGTAGTGCAGGGCCGGTCGGTGCGGGTCGAACATAACTACTTTGAGGGCACCACGGGCATCGACATCTACCAGTGGAGCGGCGACGGCACGCCCGGCCAAACCCTGACCGTGCGCTACAACCAAAGCCGCAACATTGACGGCCGGCTGCGCAACGGCGGCGAAGCCAATTCCAACTTCCTGGGCCTCAACGCGCTGCCGGGCCTGGAAAACATAGAGGTGGCCTGGAACGAGGTAATCAACGAGCCCGATAAGTCGCTGGTCGAGGATAACATCAACTTTTACAACTCCGGTGGCACCCGCCGCAGCCCGGCCCGCATGCACGACAACTACATTCGGGGCGCTTACCCCTTCCCCGCTACCCTGCCCGACTACACGGGCTCGGGCATTACCATGGATGGCGACGGCAAGTCGGCTTTGTCGGTTACGGCCTATGTGGAGGCCTACCGCAACCAGGTGCTCAGCACCTGCAACGCGGCCATGAACATCGCGGCCGGCCACGACAACCACTTTTACGACAACCGCATGGTGAGTGCCGGCCGGCTGCCCGATGGCACCCGCCTCCGGGCCAACTGGGCCGCCACGGCCGTCTGGAACGCCTCCGAGCGGCCCAAAACGGTGTTCTTCAACAACAGCATTCACAACAACACCATTGGGTACGTGCATTGGGGCACCACCGCTCCGCTGGCCGACCGCCAGGACCTGAGCCCGCGCGAATGCCCTTTCTGCCCCAACAACGTCCTCCTGCACAGCCCCATCACCTTGCAGACCGAGCAGGCCGAGTGGGTGCGGTGGCAGCAAAAGCTGCGGCGGCAGGGGGTGCAAGTGGGCCCGGTGCCGGCGGCGCGCCGCCGGGCCGCCGCCCAAGCCCCCTAAAGTGACCCAAACCCCTGGGCTTGCCAGCATAGCTACCCCCTTGCAGGGGCAAGCGGCTCCTTTTGCCCATTTATACGGACTGGCTCCTGC
>JAYULN010000019.1:0-2819 GCA_043763525.1 Hymenobacter sp. | reverse complement strand
GGGGTGCTGGGCCAGGTAGTCGCGCACGACGCGGGCCAGGTGGTCGGGGTCGTCGAAATCGGCCACCAGGTAGTCGTGCGTGTGGCCGGTGGGCATGGGCAGGGCCGCGGCAGTTTCGCGCAGCCGGTCTTCGTTGCGGGCCAGCAGTGTAACGGCGCAGCCGCGCTCGGCCAGCAATTGGGCCACGGCCCGGCCAATGCCCTGGGTGCTGCCGCCCACCAGGGCGCGGTATGGGAGAAGGTCCATTGGGGGAAGGAGTTGAGGGATAAATATTGAGTTTTGAGGGCAAAAGCAGCTCGCGAAACCGCCGCGACGGGAGAACTTGCGCGTAAAAGTGCGAAATTGGCGCACCAATGCGGGCGCTACCCGCAGCAAGTGCCTCCCCAGCCCAGGGTCCGCCCGGGCTTTTGTTCCGCACGCACAACCAGTACTCAACCATCACCCCTCCCATGATAGCCCGCCCCTTCAATTTTCAAAAATGGATAGATGAGCACCGCCATTTACTGAAGCCGCCGGTGGGCAACCAACAGGTTTTCAAGGACAATAAAGACTTTATTGTGATGGTGGTGGGCGGCCCCAATGCCCGCAAAGACTACCACGTGGATGCCGGCGAGGAGCTGTTTTTTCAGCAGGAAGGCACGATGACGGTCAAAATTATTGAAGACGGCCAACCGGTAGATATCACCATCGGGCCCGGCGAAATGTTTCTGCTGCCGCCCAACGTGCCCCACTCGCCGCGCCGCCCGGCCGGCACCGTGGGCCTGGTGCTGGAGCGCTACCGCGAGCCCGGTGAGCTCGACGGCTTTCAGTGGTACTGCGAAAACTGCGGCCACAAGCTCTACGAGGAGTTTGCCGCCATCACCGACATCGTGGCCCAGCTGCCGCCCATCATGAATGCCTTTTGGGAGGATGATGCCAAGCGCACCTGCCAGAACTGCGGCACCTACATGGAAGCCCCCGCGCCCGTAGCCAGCTAAGTAACGATGCGCTCTATTTACGTGTGGCTGCTGGCAGCAGCCCTGGCCACCCTGGCCGTGTTTCAGGACCGGCCCTGGAAATCGTTTGATGTGGTGGACAGCGACCCGGGCGGCTACTACGTCTACCTGCCGTCGGCCTTTATTTACCACGACCTGGGCCGGGCCGATTCGCTCTACGCGCTGGCCAAAGCCACCGTGCCCACCAAGGAATTCGTGATGGGCCTGCAACCGCTGCCCAACGGCAAGGTGATATCCAAATACCCGCTCGGCGTGGCCCTGGGGCAGCTGCCGTGGTTTTTGGGGGCGCACCTGTACGCCCAGCTGCACGGCGACCCCGCCAACGGGTTTTCAGCGCCCTACCAGCAAAGCATTATGATTGCCGGCCTGGTGTATGGGCTGCTGGGGCTGTGGATAGTCCGCAAGCTGCTGCGGCGCTATTTCGATGACCGCACCACCGCCTGGGCCCTGGCTGGAGTGGGCCTGGGCACCAATTTTTTTGCCTACGCCACCTACGATGCCGGCATGTCGCACTCGGCCCTGTTTATGTGGCAGGCGGCGCTGCTGTATTGCACGGCGCGGTGGTACGACACCTTTCGGCCGCGCTGGGCGGTGGGCATGGGGCTGTTTTTGGGGCTGGCCGTGCTGTGCCGGTTCACCGAGGCGCTGTATGTGCTGGTGCCGCTGGCCTGGGGCATCACCTCGTGGGCGGCGCTGCGGCAGCGGGGCGCGCTGCTGCTGGCCCAGGCCGGGCCGCTGGGCCGGGCCGCAGTGGTGGCCCTGGCGGTGCTGAGCTTGCAGCTGCTGTTCTGGCGGGTTGCCAGCGGGCACTGGCTGGTGTATGGCTATGGCCAGGAGCGGTTCGATTTCGCGCATCCGCACATTCTCGACGGCTTGTTCAGCTTTCGCAAAGGCTGGCTGCTCTATACGCCGCTGGCGGCCCTGATGCTGCTGGGGCTGGGCGCGGCGCGGCGGCGGGTATCGGCCGCCGTGGCGCCGATACTGGTACTGCTGCCGGTGCTGCTGTTCGTCACCTTCAGCTGGGAGCAGTGGTGGTACGGCGGCGGCTTCAGCGCCCGGCCCCTGGTGAGCCTGTACCCGCTGCTGGCCCTGCCCCTGGCGGCCCTGCTGGCCGAGGTGCGGCGCGGCAGCCCGAGGGCGTTAGTGCGGGTGGCCATCACGCTGTGCATCGTCCTCAACCTGTGGCAAACCTGGCAGTACGCCGCCGGCATTCTGCTCTTCGATAAGAACACAAAGGAGCTTTACGGCCGCAACTTTTTTCATACCTCTCTTTAATTTAGCCCCTTTTAGGTTGGAAATCACACCCCGACACCCCGTGCAATGGGGAGCCCTGCTGGCCGTCACGCTGAGTTACCTCGCCATTTTTGGGGCCTGGACCTGGCCGCTGGCCGCGCACCTGGCCACGGCGTTCCCGGCCGTGCCCGGCCACGACGGCTACATGCAGCTGTGGAACGTGTGGCACCTGCGCGAAATGCTGCTGACCGGCCACAATCCGCTGTACTCCAACTGGCTGCTTTATCCCGAAGGCGCGTCGCTGCTGCTGCACACCTACACGCCCATCATCGGCCTGCTGAACGTGGCGGTAGGCAACGAAATGCTCGCCCTCAACCTGATGCTGGCCGCCCAATACGCCCTGTCGGGCACGGGCGCGTGGCTGCTGGCCCGGCGCTGGGTGCGGCAGCCGCTGCTGGCCTGGCTGGCGGGTTTCGTGTTTGCCTTTTCGCCCTACAAAATGCTGCGCCTGCCCGAGCACTACGACCTGGTGCTGACGGCCACGGTGCCGTTTTTCGTGCTGGCTTTTTTGCGGGCGTTTGAATTTCAGCC
>JAYULN010000018.1:0-1025 GCA_043763525.1 Hymenobacter sp. | reverse complement strand
GGGCCGTGTATGGTCAGCGCGAGCAAACCCGGCGCGAACACCTGCTGGAACTGCAAGCGGCCTTTGGGTTCCAGACGTTTGGCTTGCCGCATTATCGGGCTGCCGTGCCGTGGCTCGCCGAAGTCGCCCGGCAAACAGACAAAGGCGTGGTGCTGGTCCAGGCGCTGCTGGGGCACTTGCGCCGCCAGGGCATCCTCTTACCCACGGTCGCCGTCCTCGAACGCCTCAGCGCGGAGGCCTTGACGCGGGCCAATCGTTGGCTTTACCAGACGCTGACCGAGAACCTGACCCCGGAAACCCGGCAAGCGTTGGAAAACCTGCTCACCCGCCGCGAGGGCAGCGCCCTGACGTGGTTAGCGTGGCTCCGACAAGCCCCGGCGGCCCCCACATCGCGGCAGCTGCTCGAACACCTGGCCCGCCTCGCGGCCTGGCAGCAGCTGGGCCTGCCGGCGGAACTGGCGCGGCGGGTTCATCAAAACCGGCTGCTCAAAATCGCCCGGGAAGGGGCCCAGATGACATCCGCCGACTTGGCCAAATTTGAGCCGGCGCGTCGGCTGGCCACCCTGGTGGCCCTCGCCCTGGAAGGCACGGCCACGGTGCTGGACGAGCTGCTCGACTTGCACGACCGCATTGTGGGCAAGGTGTTCAACGCGGCCAAGAACAAGCACCAGCTGCAGTTTCAGGCCTCGGGCAAGGCTATTAATCAGCAAGTGCGTCTGTTCGGACGCATCGGCCAAGCCCTGCTCACGGCCCGCACGACAGGTACGGACCCGTTCGCGGCCATCGAGTCGGTGCTGCCCTGGGAGGAATTCACTGCCAGCGTGGGCGAAGCGCAACAGCTGGCCCAACCGGTTGATTTTGACTTTCTGCCCCGCGTGGGCGAGCACTACGCCACCTTGCGCCGCTACGCTCCCGCGTTTCTGGCGGCCCTGCCATTGCGGGCGGCCCCGACCGCGAGAAGTCTGCTGGCGGCCATTGAGGTCCTGCGCTCGATGAATGCGACGGGCACCCGCAAGCTACCGGCC
>JAYULN010000017.1:0-6999 GCA_043763525.1 Hymenobacter sp. | reverse complement strand
AGAGAAGTCGTTTCATGAGGAGCACAGAGACGGGGACAAGACATAGGCGTTGCAGCCGGGCCGGGCAAAAGTAGAGCGGCGTGGCTCGCCGATGGCGCCACGGGCGCGGGGCCCCGCCCCGTGGGGGCCAATGTCGGGCTGATGGCCCGAAGCAAGCCCTGGCCGCTGCCATCGGGCAACGGGCATTGCCCGAATTTTCATCAACCAAAGCCCCGGCAAGGGCGTAAGGTGAAGGAGCCGGGCATATCTCCGGCCGGTCTATCCATTTCCTTTTCCGCATGAGCATCTTCAGCAGCGACAAACTCAAGGGCAAGAAAATTGCCATCATTGCCACCGACGGCTTCGAGCAGGCCGAGCTCGACGAACCTAAGAAATACCTCGAAGGCGAAGGGGCCGAAACCCACGTCATCTCCCTCAAAAGCGGCTCCATTAAGGGCTGGGATGGCCCCAAAAAGGACTGGGGCAGCAAAGTCGATGTCGACAAAGTCATCACCGACGCGAAGCCCTCCGAATACGATGCCCTGGTGCTGCCCGGCGGCCAGATGAATCCCGACATCCTGCGCATGGACAAGAACGTGGTGGCCTTCGTGAAGGAATTTGCCGGCTCGGGCAAGGTGGTGGCCGCCCTCTGCCACGGCCCCTGGACGCTGATTGAGGCCGGCGTGGTGCGCGGCAAGCGCATGACCAGCTGGCCCAGCCTGCACACCGACCTCACCAACGCCGGGGCCCAGTGGGAAGACTCCGAAGTAGTGTGCGACCACGGCCTCATCACGAGCCGCAAGCCCGAGGACATTCCCGCCTTCAACAAGAAAATAGTGGAAGAAATGCTGGAGCCCCAGCACGGCGGGCACAACTAGCCTGAGTAAAGGCGCAAAAAAGGCCCGGCAAATACTGTTTGCCGGGCCTTCTGCATTTCTGGGGGCATGGTGGTAGTGTGCCGTTCGCCACTCAGGGTAAAAGTTGCAGCCAGCGACTGCCCTGCCAGGCCAGCACGCTCCACATCAGGGCATCAAACACCAGCAGGAAGCCGCCCTGTGCCCATAGCGAACGTCCAAAACCTAGCAGCCGCGCGGCTCGCGCCTCTTCCGGGATGGCCGCCCGGGCTACCAGGTAAAAGCCCGTCATCACGTACGCCGCATCGAGGCCGGTATTGATAGCGAAAAGGCTTTCGTAGTGCCGTTGCGCCTGCACCAGGTCGGCGAGGCACAGGCCGGCGGGGGGCGAAAACTGGATGTGCAAAATGCCCCAACAGGCCAATAGCGCATTTATCAGGCCCCAACCCACGTTCATGCCGTGGAAATAATAAGCCGCGTAGCGACGGTCGGCCTTCCGCAGAAAGTAGCCGCTCACTACCAGGTTGAGCAGCGCCCAGGCAGCCAGCACCGCCAGGCCCCGGCCCACCAGTAGCTCCCGCGCCTGATTGAAGGCGGCCAGCTCGGCGAAGGAAAAAATCGGCATTGTTTAATGCGACGTGAAAAGAATAGGCACCAAAAGAGGAAGCCGATGTGGCTTCCTCTCGCGAAATGGTTGGCAAACGGTAACCGCCCGATTTACTGGGTGAGGCCGATGCCCACGTACACCTGAAAGGTTTGGTTGTGGATGCTGGAGTCTGTGCCCTTTGAACCAGCAAAAACCGTATTCTCTTTGATGATGCGGCCCAGCCCAAGGTCGTAGCGGGCTCCAACGCGGGCTGGGCCAATACGAGCTTCCAGGCCGGCTACACCGCTAAAATCAACACTGTTGAAGCCGTTTGCTTTCAGGTCAAGGTCTTTATCACTATCCTTAACTTTCGTAAGCAGCGAAATTTCGGGTCCGACATGGAAACTGATGTTCTCCGCTACGTTGCCGACATATAGGATGGGCAGCGAAAGATAGTCAAGCCGCAGGTCCGACTTACCCGCATTGCCGTTGTCGGTTTGAATGCCTTTGCGCGAGTACAATAGCTCAACCTGTACCGATGAGAAGCTGTTGAAGCCAAACTGGCCATATGCTCCCGCATGAAAAGTATTCAGACTATTGCGGCTACCGGGGAAAAAGTCTTTACCGCTGCCATAAAAGTTGGCCAAATTGTAGCCGCCCTTAATGCCGAAGCCGGTGTTGCGCGAGTCGGTAGTGCCGCCGCCGGTGTAATCTTTCGAGGACGTGGAGCCGCCGGGACGGGCCTGAGCAAACGCAGCCGAGGACGAAGCCACTGCCAGCAGCATAATTAGAAAAGTCTTTTTCATGGGTAAGATGAAGTGAGGAAATGAGGAAATGAGGCCACCGGCCGGAGAAGATTACTATTCCCGTTCGCCCCTATACTTTTCCGGGGGCAGAAAGTTGCCCAATAAGGCAGCTGCGAATAAAAAAAAGGTGGCCGCCGGTGCGTCATCGGCAACGAGGCGTTATCTTTGAGGCCGCTGCGCCGCCAAGCGCGGCCATTTCCGGGGTGTTAGCTCAGTTGGTTCAGAGCGCCACCCTGACACGGTGGAGGTCGTTGGTTCGAGCCCAATACGCCTCACGAAAACCCTCATTGCATGTCGCAGTGAGGGTTTTTTATTGATTGACCTCCGGTTTTACCCCCGGTTCGGACATCTAAAAACAAATTTCTACACTGTTCCTGTCTCGTGGCTGACCTCGTTACCATCGTTGAAACCGTTGCCATCACCCAGTTCCTCACCCCCGGCGCTAAAAGCTTGGGTGAGGTGGCGCTGGAGCAGGCCCAGCGCATGAGCAGAGCCGCTGTTCAACTCCTCACTAACGTCGGCCGCACGCCCCAACCTGTCGAGCCCAAGGTATTGGTGCCTTTAGTGCAGGCAGCGGCGTTGGAAACCGATGAAGACTTAGCTGCAAAATGGGCGGCGTTACTGGCCAATGCGGCGGACCCAACACAACAGGCACCTGTACAGCCAGCCTTTGCCGAAGTGCTACGTCAGTTGACTCTTGATGATGCCCACGTACTCTCCTATATCTATGAGATGTGTGAGGATGGTGACGAACCGATTGATGAAGCTGATGGTATGTCAAAGATTATTGACGTGTTCGCTCATTTTGAATGGCCTAGCCAGCGAGTAGAACTTAGCCTCGACAACCTGCTTCGTTTGCGTCTTTTTGAGACACGTACAGGGGACATGTATGGCGCGGTGCCGGCACTTACCTCGAATGCGCCTATCGCGCCGACCATATTCGGTCGCAAATTTCTTTTAGCCTGCACTCCACCCACGGCCTAGCTCTCCGATGCGCTATTGCCCTGCCCGCTACCGCAATGGCTTCCACTATGCGCTCACGCGCCGGCGGTGCCGCAACCGGTGGGTGTAGTGGGTAGCAGTGATAGTGCTGGCCGTTGGCGGAAATCAGTGGGTGGCGAACTGCCGAAGGCCGGCCCCACTGCAGGTACAGCCAGTCGAAGGAGTCCGGTTGGCTTTTATTGCGGACGACATTACATCTCAATCCCACCACCGCCAGACAGGGCTAGCCCACTTTGCTCCCGGCCTTTCGTTTTCCCCACTGCCTCCCGAAACTGTGCCATGCAGTCCCGTCCGTTGGGCCGCAGCTCGTCACTGCTGAAGCGCATTCCGTATTTCTCGTGTGTCAGGGTAAATTTCTCCGGGCTGATGACTTCCAGCACGTAGCTGTGCTTCAGGAACGCGGGGGCAATGTCCGGCACCTGGTGCAGGGGCAGCAGCAGCTGCTTGGCCAGTAGACCCTCGATGGAGCGCTGGTCCTTCTGCCGCCAGTCCTGTGCCCAGGTCGTTGTTTTTTCCGACAACGGTTCTCCCTGCACGTGTTTCATGACCAGGCGTATGCATTGCAGATGCTTCTTTTCAGCGCGGTCCTGCTGCTCGGCCACCTCCGCAGTGCGGGTGGCGAGCTCCTGCTGCGTCTGCTGCACCTGAGTGGTCAGGCTACCGGTTGTAGTGGTCAGCTCCGCACGGGTCGCCACCACTAAGTTCTGGCTGCTGGCTAAGCGTTTCTCGAACACCCGGGCCCGCTCCCGCTCGTGGGCATTTGCTGTGGCCATGGTGGCCAGCTGCTTAATCTTGTCGTTGAATTGGTCGAACAGCTTGAAGAGGTACGCGTTTAGGCCAAATTGCTCCTTGACCACATGTTGCTCGGGAATGCCCCACGAAGGCATGGTGCGAAGCCGGTGTGGTGCGGGATGCAACGGCTTCGCCAGTTCCGCCAGCTGCTCCTTACTCATCAACTGGGCCCCGTGGTACCGGCGCACGTCCTCGTGGTTGGCCGTGCTGTACTTGATGCCCCGCTTCAGCCCGTGGGGCGCCATCGCTTCGGCGTAGTCGGTTTGCAGCTGGTGCAGGCGGGCCGGGCTGAACACATCCCGGCAACTGAGCCGGCCGTCCGGCGTGAGGGGCACCACGAGCACGTGCAGGTGCGGCGTGATTTCGTCCTGGTGCAGCATGACGCCGACCACGTTCTTCTCCCCGAACTGCTCGCGCACGAACTTTAAATTATCCTTTACCCAAGCCGAGTTGCGCATGTCGGGGACCAGCCCATCGGCGCCGCGGGCGAAGCCGTCGGCACTAGCCGTCAGCACCAGCTCAACCAGGCGCACCGCGTCCCGCCGGCGTGGCACCAGGTTGAGCTCGGCCAACCGCTCATTGGCCAGCTGCTGGTACGGGCGGTGCTCCTGATTCACGTACTCCTGGTTGAGCCAGGTGCGAGCTGGGTCCGCGTTCGGCGTGTCCTCCAACCGAAAATTGTGCTGGGTGGCGTTGGTGAACATGCCCGGAGTGGTGAGCTTACTGATGAGGCAAATGGCGTACGGCATGACGGAGGAGGGTAGAGGCCGCAATGCGTAATGGGTTACACATAGCAACCAGTGGAGCCCGTAGCAGCTTTTTTCCAGTCCCGGCCGATGCGTAATGGGTTACACATCCATCGTGGTCGTTGAAAAAACCCTAGGTTGACCGTAATCTAGCTATCAGGCCATTATGCTTGCAACATTCTCCTGCTTAGCGGCCATAAATAGTTTCTCGCGGACAAAGTCAACGCTTCGATAGCCACAGCCAATCAGCTTGTCAGTGCCCGTCCCAGCCCCACCAATCGCGCTGCCAACCTTATCGCCCTCTATCTTTCGGGTATGAAATCTACCCTACTCTTCGCCATCAGCTTCATGATGCTGGCCGCCACTGCCCACGCCCAAATAGGAGGTAAAGCCATTCCAGAATACAAGACGCGCATGGGTACCACCTTCCATCCAGGCGACACTTTGCGTCTCGGTTTAGGTACGGACCTGCGCGGCTCATTCAAGTATATTACCATTCCGGCCAACATCTTCATCAGCCCTATCCCGACCCCTTTGAGCGCCGTTGCCGCTAATCAGCGCACCGTCATCAAGGAAATACGGCTCCAAACATTCAACAAGCGCGTGGGGCCCCGTACCGTAGCCGTGGTGAATTTTGGAGGTTTCAACGATGCGGTGGACCTGGAATCAGCCGAAGAAGCCGGCGAAATACGCACTGTCAACAACAGACCGAAAGCAACTGCTGCTGCTCCTGCATCAGTGAGCGTTGCGGATGAGTTGATAAAACTCAAAGGCCTGTTGGATGCCAACGCCATTACTCAGGCTGAGTACGATGCGCAAAAAGCCAAGCTGCTGAAGTAAATTCCATGCTTCCTCCAATCAATCTTTCTTTGCCCGCAGACTTTGTTGCCGATATCGTACGGCAGCAGGTTAAATCGCAGGTGGCTGAATATCTGGCGAAAAATCCGCTCGCCGACCAGCAGTATTCGGTGGCAACAGTTGCGGTGATACTTGATGTGAAGGAGGAAACGGTGCGGGGCTATTTTGGACTGCCTCACCACCACCCGCGCCAATTGCCCTACGTGGACATGACTGGCAACGCCCGTGGCCGGCGGGTGCGCACCTCCGACTTAATGGCTTGGCAGCAGCGCAACGTGTCCAGCTCAATCCCCTTGGAGTTGCCAGTGAGAAGGCCCGCTCGACGTCGGCCCTAATCCGCGCATGGCAGCAATTCGAAACTGCCCAGCCCCTGGTCGCTTTCGTGGGTGAAATCCAGAATCCAGCCCTCGCGCACTTTGCGGCCAGCATCAAAGTAGCGCACCCGGCCGAGTGGATTGGCCAGCAAGGTCTGCAGCTGCTGCCGGCTGATAGGAGCCTTAAACGAATCGACCACGGGACGCCACAACGGCGGGGCCAGTTCGCTGACGCGGATATCTGCTTTTTCCGTGACGGGCGCGGCCTCGCCCACGAGTTGACTGACCATTTCGTTATTCCCCTCGCCAAAAGTAAAGCGCACCAAGCGGTTGCCGGCCGGTTCCAGCCCGGCGCGAACCACTGCTCCGTGCCGGCGCAGGTTGCGGGCTGGTGTGAGCCGGGCGTTGTAGATGCTGGCGGGGTCGAGCACACCCTCAAGCCGGGCGAAGAGTTGGTTGCGCTCGGTTTCAAAACTAGCGGGCACAACCGATGGGGGACGGCGCAACAGGGCTACGAAAAAGTTGGCGTTGTCGCGGCCGTTGTCGGTAGTGGCCGATTCTTCGTAGCGTTGCCGGCGTGTCACCTCCAGCAGCTGACCACTGGTGGCGTACTTGCTCACCTGGGAGTACGTGGTGCTGACCTGGGTGAGTGGGGTAGTCCACTGCCGCTTCGTATTCACTTCGTCGAGGCCGTTGACTTGCTCGGCCCGCCACGCGTCGTATCCGAATTCCAGGCTCTGAAAGTAGCGGCTGGCCACCTCTTTCGTGGTGATGGCCATGCGCGGGGCAGGGCGGTCAGCCGTACCCACTGTGAGGTCGAGCACGACGGTCGCGGGATAGAAGTAGCTGAGCGGCTCCACCCGGATAACCGGCTTGCCAGCTGCGTTGAGCTCTACGCTGTAGCCCAATCCATAAATGGCCGATAGGGAATCCCACAGGTCACGCCAAGTCGCATAAATTGATTTGCGGGTATCGGTGGCCCCGGCCAGTGGAGCCGGGGCCGAGGGCAGTGGGAAGCCCCGTAGCTGAAAGCCACCAGTGAGCAGCAGTAGGGCCCCGGCA
>JAYULN010000016.1:0-1029 GCA_043763525.1 Hymenobacter sp. | reverse complement strand
GCATCAACCGGCTGGTGTACGCGCCTAGCCGGTCCATCTTCGAGTTTGCCGACCCGAAACTTTTGGTGGATATGGTGCGGATGGACGTGCTGCAAAGCATGCATAAGCACGTGCGGCGATTTTTTAAAGACCCGCGCCTGCTGGAACTGGTGGAATTTCCCATCCTATTCCTCGGCGCAACTTCCGAAAACACGCCCGCCCTCTACTCCCTGATGAACTACGCCGACCTGGCCCTGGGCACCTGGTACCCCAAAGGCGGCATGCACAAGATTGTGGAAGGCATGGTGCGCCTGGCCGAGGAGCAGGGCGTGGAAATTAAATACAACGAGGAAGTAGCCGAGATTGTGGTCGAAAACGGCCGCAGCACCGGGGTGCGCACCGCCAGCGGCTTCTTCGCGGCCGATGCCGTGGTGGCCGGGGCCGACTACCATCACATCGAGCAGCAGGTGCTGGCACCCGAATACCGCCACTACGACGAGCAGTACTGGGATTCGCGCACCATGGCGCCGTCGAGCCTGCTATTCTACCTCGGCGTGAACCGCAAGCTCGACAAGCTGCGCCACCACAACCTGTTTTTTGATGAGGACCTGAACCAGCACGCCCGCGAGATTTACGAGCAGCCGCAGTGGCCCAGCCGGCCGCTCTACTACGCCTCGGTGCCCAGCAAAACCGACCCCACGGTGGCCCCCGAAGGTCAGGAAAACCTGTTCCTGCTCATTCCCGTGGCCCCCGACCTCACCGACGACGAGGCCACCCGCGAGCGCTACTACGACCTGCTGATGGACCGCCTCGAAAAACACTGCGGCCACCCCATCCGCGATGCGGTGGTGTACAAGCGCAGCTACGCCCACCGCGACTTCATCGCCGACTACCACAGCTACAAGGGTAACGCCTACGGCCTGGCCAACACGCTCAAACAAACCGCCATTCTGAAGCCCACGCTGAAGAGTAAAAAAGTCGGTAATTTGTATTTCACCGGCCAGCTCACCGTGCCGGGGCCGGGCGTGCCGCCCTCGCTCATTTCGGGCC
>JAYULN010000015.1:0-2832 GCA_043763525.1 Hymenobacter sp. | reverse complement strand
GTGTCGAGGTACCAGTCGAGCTCGTCGGCGGGCACGTGCATCTCGGCCATGCGGGTGGTGAGCTTGGTGTAGTCCTCCTCGCGCTGCGAGCCGCCGATGATTTCGCCGATGCCGGGAAACAGCACGTCCATGGCCCGCACGGTGCGGCCATCCTCGTCGAGCTTCATGTAGAAAGCTTTGATTTCCTTGGGGTAGTTGGTGAGGATGACGGGCTTTTTGAAGTGCTTCTCGACAAGGTAGCGCTCGTGCTCCGACTGCAGGTCGGTGCCCCAGTCCACGGGAAACTCAAATTTCTGCTTCGCCGATTTCAGGATTTCGACGGCCTCGGTGTAGGTGAGGCGCTGGAAGGCGTTGGTCGTTACCGACTCCAGACGGGCCAGCAGCTCCTTGTCGTAGTGCTCGTTGAGGAAGGCCAGGTCGTCGGCGCAGTGGGCCAGGGCGTAGCGCACCAGACTTTGGAGGAAGTCCTCGGCCAGGTCCATGTTTTCTTCGAGCTCGTTGAAGGCCACTTCGGGCTCAATCATCCAGAACTCGGCCAGGTGGCGGGCGGTATTGGAGTTTTCGGCCCGGAAGGTGGGGCCGAAGGTGTAGATGCTGCCCAGGGCCATGGCGGCCAATTCGCCTTCGAGCTGGCCCGACACGGTGAGGTTGGTTTGCTTGCCGAAAAAGTCCTCGGTGTAGTCCACCGAGCCGTCGTCGGCCAGCGGCGGCTTGTCGGCCGACAGCGTGGTTACCCGAAACATCTGGCCTGCGCCCTCGGCATCGGAACCGGTGATGATGGGCGTGTGGACGTAGAAAAAACCGTTCCGGTTGAAGTAGTCGTGCACGGCGAAGGCCAGCGCGTGGCGCACGCGCAGCACCGCGCCAAAGGTGTTGGTGCGGGGGCGCAGGTGGGCAATTTCGCGCAGGTGCTCCAGCGAGGTGGCCTTCTTTTGCAGCGGGTAGGCTTCGGGGTCGGCCGTGCCCAGCACAGTGATGTCGGCGGCCTGAATCTCAACGGCCTGGCCCTTGCCCTGCGAAGCCACCAGCTTGCCGCGAATGGCCACGCACGAGCCCGTGGTTACGTCTTTCAGCTGCTCTTCGGGGAATTTCTCGGCATCGGCCACCACCTGAATGTTGTGGATGATGGAGCCATCGTTGACGGCAATAAACTGCACGAACTTGTTGCCGCGGCGGGTGCGAACCCAACCTTTGACGAGGACTTCGCGGTCGAGCTCCTGGCTGGCGAGGAGCTGCTGCACGGTGGACCGTTTAAGGGACATAACTTGCGAGAGAAGCGGGTGAGAGGGCAAAGGTAGGAACCTTGCGCGGTAGCAAGGAATGTAGCGCGGACTTTGTAGTCCGCAAGTGCTAGGCAATGGGTCGTTCGCTCGCGGACTGCAAAGTCCGCGCTACATCAACTTTTCGGGTCAAATTTTAGTAAAAACGACCACCCGCCCGCAGTTTCCGTATTTTCGCACCTATGCAACGCCTCGACCTCAAACAACTCCTTTCGCAAAAGCTTAGCCCGCAGCAGATTCAGTTTATTAAGCTGCTGCAAATTCCGACGGCAGAGCTCGAAACCCGCATCAAAGAGGAGATGGAGGTGAACCCCGCCCTGGAAGAGGACGAGCCCGACGACGACAGTGAGGAGATGGAGCGCGACGAGGACGACAGCGACGACTCGGACGCCCCCGAGGCCAGCCTCGACAACGACGAAAACACGCTGGACGAGGACTACGAAGACCGGAGCGGCGACCAGGAGATGCCCAACGACTTGCCCGAACCCGAAATACTGCCCAAAGACGAAGGCCCCGCCGACAGCGACACCACCGCCGCCGACAACACCGACCTCGACCTGAGCGACTACCTCAACGACGACGAAATTGCCGGCTACAAGATGCAGGGCGACGGCCCCGGCGAGGAAGAGGAGCGCGACACGCCGCTGGCCGATACCAGCGGCTCGCTCCTGGATTCGCTACTCGACCAGCTGCACTTTGCCAGCCTCGACGAGCGCCAGGAGGCCATCGGCCAGCAGCTCATCGGCTCGATTGACGGCGACGGCTACATTCGGCGCGACCTCTCGGCCATTGCCAACGACCTGGCTTTTTCGCAAAACCTGGAGGTGAGCGTGCCCGAGATTGAGGCCGTGCTGCGCGTGGTGCAGCAGTTCGACCCGCCCGGCATTGCCGCCCGCGACCTGCCCGAATG
Source organism: Hymenobacter sp. (assembly GCA_043763525.1). Lineage (GTDB taxonomy): Bacteria > Bacteroidota > Bacteroidia > Cytophagales > Hymenobacteraceae > Hymenobacter. The sequence continues at coordinate 642 of JAYULN010000015.1, read as the reverse complement.
CCTGCTCCTGCAGCTGGAGCGCCGGCCCCAGGATGAGGCCACGAACAACGCCGAGCGGATACTGACCGACACGTTCGAGGAGTTCAGCAAGAAGCACTACCCCCGCATTCAGCAGAAACTCGATTTGGAAGATGACGAGCTGAAAGAGGCCATCAGCGTAATTCTGAAGCTGAACCCCAAGCCGGGCGGCAGCGGCCCCAGCGGCCTGGGCAAGACGCAGTACCTCATGCCCGACTTCATTCTGACCAATGATAACGGCGTTTTCAACCTGACCCTGAACGCCCGCAACGCCCCCGAGCTGCGCGTGAGCCCGGCCTACACCGAGATGTTTCGGACCTACGACAAGGCCGCCAAGAAGGACCAGAAAATGAAGGAGGCCGTAACCTTCGTGAAGCAGAAGCTGGACTCGGCCAAGTGGTTTATCGATGCCATCCGACAGCGCCAGAACACGCTGCTGCGCACCATGAATGCCATTGTGGAGCTGCAGCGCGACTTTTTCGCCGAGGGCGACGAAGGCAAGCTGCGGCCCATGATTCTCAAGGACATTGCCCTGCGCATCAGCATGGACATATCGACGGTGAGCCGGGTGGCCAACTCCAAGTCCATTCAGACCGAGTTCGGGATTTATCCGCTCAAGTACTT
>JAYULN010000014.1:0-2832 GCA_043763525.1 Hymenobacter sp. | reverse complement strand
CCGCCGCCACCGTGGCCCGCACGCTGGTGGCCGACACCACCGTGAAGGCGCTGGCCGCCGTGCCGTTGAAGGCCACGGCCGTGGCCCCCGTCAGATTGGTACCGGTCAGCGTCACCACCGTGCCCACCGGCCCGCTGGCCGGCGTGAAGCTGGTGAGGGCCGGGCCGGGGCCGGGCGTGAGGGTGAAGTCGGCGTTGGAAATGTCGAAGAAGTAGTTGTCGGCTGCTTCCACCATTACGCGGGCCATGGTGCTGACCACGTTGGGCACGGTTACCGATGCTGAACCGCTGTTGGCCACGTTGGCGGCCAGCAGCAGCGGATACGTCAGCCCCCCGTCCAGGCTCAGGCGCAGGTTCACCAGCACGCAGCTCACCGGGGCTACGTTCGTGTTGGCCACGGCCCAGGTCACGGGCTGGGTGGTACCCCCGGTCCAGCTCACGACTGTGTTGGGGGCCGACACTACAAACGGGCCAGCGGTACTCGTCACTCCCAGGTTCACGAGGGCACTGTAGTCGATGCCCCCAATCACACCGGCCGGGCCGGCGTGCTGGTCGCGCGCCGTGCAGCGAAACTTCAGGGTGCGCGTCACGGTGGGTAGGCGCTCACCGATAACGGTGGTGTTGTTCACCAAGCCGGTGAGGCGCGGGAAGTAGCGGGTGCCCGTCAGCAGCGGCATGAAGGAGCGAAACAGCGGCACGTTATCATTGGCCACTTGCGCGTCGTTAGGGGCCGTCCGCGAGCCCAGGTCCAGCTCTTCCCACAGGTAGGTCAGGGGGTCGTTTTCGGCATCGGTGGCCGTGGCCGTCAGCTTAAAGGGGGTGCCAATGGGCAGGGTTTTGCCGCTGGGCGGGGCCATTACCACCGGGGCCGTGTTGCCGGTGGGCGAGTCGGTCCCGCAGGTGGTGCTGACAATGAAAGCCCGCATCTCCTGGTAGTTGCCGGTATGGAAAATAGCATCGGAGTTCGACTGCAGGTTCTCATCCTGTCTACAGATGCCCGCATAAGCCATAATGGTGCTGCCCGAGCCCGGCTCCCAGGCTGAGTTGGCACTGTTGCCGCCGCCGCAGCTGTTGAAGGGGTGGCTGCCAGCAAACTGGTGCCCTATCTCGTGGGCCACGAAGTCGATGTCGAAGGCATCGCCCACGGGGTTGGGCAGGCCGGTCACGCCCTGGGCTTTATAATTGTTGTTGCACACTACGCCTAGGGAAGCAATGCCGCCGCCGCCGGTGCTCACCACGTGGCCAATGTCGTAGTTGGCTTTGCCGATGATGCGCTCGACGTTTTCCTGGTTCTGTCTAAGCAGCAATAAGCCGTCGTTGTTGTTGAACGTAGGCGAGGGCTGCGTACCCAGGCCGCTCAGAAACACGAGCTGGTCGTTGTTGGCCACCAGCACCAGGCGCACGGCCAACTCCTTCTCGTACACGCCCACCACCCGGTTCACGGTGGTTACTTCGGCGGCCAGCACGCTGGCTACCGTGTTGCCCTTGATTGCGGCATATTCGGGGGTGTTGGCCAGGGCCAGGCGGTAGGTGCGCAGCTGCGAGCCGCTGGCCGTCCCCGGCTTGCCTGCAACTCCTTGGCGGTGGGCGCAGAAGCGCAAACAGACGGCGGGCCGGCGGCGGCGCGATTCATATCCTGCCGAAAAAAGACGAGGTAATGGTGTTTATCGGTGCGGGTAACAGGGTCGATGTAGTAGGTGTTACCGCCGCCGGCCAGCACCTGGGCGTGGAAGCCCTCCGGCGTCAGGTCGAGGCGCAGCGAGGCCGACGGGTCGTCGAGGCCCATCCCGGCGTAGGTTTTAATGCCGGGAAATTTGCGGGCCAGCTCCGGGGCCATCACCGCCGTTTCGCGCACGGCGAAGCGGGCCACGCTGCCATCGGGTCGGGGCAGGGCCAGCTCCAGCGGAGCACTGACCTGACCTTCGGGCGGGGCCGTGGCCAGCACGGCACGCAGGGCGGCTTCATCGAGCGTGAGGGCCTGCGAGCGGGTGAGCGCGGCGGCCAGCGGCGACACGACGGCGGCGGTGCGGGCGGCGGCATCGGCCCGGAAGAAAGCGGGGGCGGGCCGCTGCTGGCCGTGCGCCCCAAGGGCCAGGCACAGGGCCACAAGCAGTACGGGACCACAGCGCCGCAGGCTTCGGCCGGAGCCCGTCGTCGTGGCCGGCCGCGGAAGCGCGGGAAGGCTGAAGTAAGGTTGTTTCATCGAAAAAGAATAAAGGCTAAGCAAAAAAGTAATCAAGGGCAAAGAAAGCGTTGAGCCGCTGGCAGCGGGACCTGAAAAGGGCCGGCTCCCGCGCGGGAGCCGGCCCTTTCCAGGCGTTCAGGCGCTTATTGCAGCACGACGGGCCGGGTCACCGTCACCGGGCCGGCCTGCAGGCGCAGGGTGTACACGCCCGCCGCCAGCCCACCGGTTTCGACCGCGAGCGTGGTGCCACCGGCCGGCAGGGCCGCCGTGAGCTGACGCACCGTCTGGCCCAGGGCGTTGACCAGCGTGGCCCGCACCGTGGCCGCCCCCGCCACCGCCGGCACCCGCACGGCGAAGGCCGCGTGCGCCGGGTTGGGGTACACCGCCGGGCCCCACGCGGCGACCGGGGCCGTGGTGGCCGTGGCCGTGGCCGCCACCACCGTCACCACGGCCGGGGCCGTGCCGGTGTGGCCGCTGGCGTCGGTCACGGTCAGCACCACGGGCACCCCGTTCACGATGGTCGGGGCGTCGGTGCTCCAGCTCGGGCCACCGGTGAGCGTGCCCAGGTTCGCCGCCGCGCCGCTCGCCTCGGCCGTGGTCGGGCCGCTGCCTTCGCCGAAGCGGTATTCGGCCACCAGGCCCGCCGGG
>JAYULN010000013.1:0-16871 GCA_043763525.1 Hymenobacter sp. | reverse complement strand
CCCCCACCAGTGGGCACACACGCATTTTGGGGCGGTGTCCCTCGGCGACGTACGCCGCAGCCGACGGGCGGTCCGGCTGGCAGCGGGGTGGGCACGGGGAGCCTGGGGCGAGTATTCCGCGCCTAAGCCAGGGCCAGTTCTACGCCAGCAAAGCGGCCTACCAACTGCTGGGCCACGCGCAGACCACGCCGGATGTGCTGCAAGGCCCTCATCGCCAGCTTGTCGCCCAGCAATTGCACGTTCCCGGCACCTACCTGCTGGTCGAGGACACCACGGAACTGAGCTGGCCCGAGGCCGCTGAGCGCCGGGCGGGCCTGGGTCCGGTGGGGCCGGGCAAGGCCACGAGCCAGGGCGTGCTGCTCCACTCGCTGGTGGCCGCCGCCTGGTCCGACCCCGACCCCGACCCGGCCGCCAAACGGTCCGCGCTGCCGCTGCTGGGCCTGCTCGACCAGCAGTTTCACGTGCGAGAGCCCGTGCCGGCAGCCGAAAAAGCGCCCCCCACGGCGGCTCCCGCCCCCGCCAGGGCCGCGTGCGCGAGTCGGCCCTGTGGGCCCAAAGCCTGCGGGCCGTCGGGTGCCCGCCTGCGGGCACGCGCTGGGTGGTGGTGGCCGACCGCGGGGCCGACATCTACGAGCATTTGCAGCAGTGCCAGGCCCAGGGCCTGGGGTTCGTGGTGCGGGCCGCCCAAGACCGGGCCCTGGTGGCGGGGGCCGCCAAAACGCCGGCCGGCCGCCTCTTCGCGTTGGCCCGGGCCCAGCCCAGCGCGGGTACGTTTGCCCTGGCCCTGCGCGGACGGCCGCGCCAGCCGGCGCGCGACGTCGAGTTGCCGGTGAGTTTCAGTCCTGCGCTGGCCCTTCGGGCCCCGCAGCGGCCGCACCACGCTGCCGGGCAAGGGCGCGCCCGTCCCCGGCAGCGTGGTGCGGGTCTGGGAAGAAACGGGCCCGGACGCGGCCCCCGGCCTGGAGTGGCTGCTGCTCTGCGACCAGCCCGTGACCGACTTCGCCCAGGCCCTGACCTGCGCCCGGCAGTACACCAGCCGCTGGCTGATTGAGGATTTTCACAAAGCCCTGAAAACGGGGCTCGGGGCTGAAAAACTGCAACTCCAAACGGCGGCCCGGCTCTTCGCCGCCGTGGCCTTGCTCAGCGTCGTGGCCCTGGCCCTGGTGGACTTACGCGAGCAAAGCCGGCTGGAACCGGACGCGCCCGCTGAATCGGCCGGTCTGACGAACAACGAGTTACGGGTGTTGCGCCACCAGCGCCGACGGCCCTTGACCACAGTGCGCGAGGTCTTCCTGGCCCTGGCCGCGCTCGGCGGGCACCTCGGCCGCACGGGCGATGGCCCGCCCGGCTGGCAAACCCTCTGGCTCGGACGCATGAGCTTGCGCCTGCTCGTCGAAGGTGTCCAGATTGCCGCGCAACTACCTGACCACTAAAGCCCAAAAAAGCGCCGACCTACCGGCCGGCGCTTTCCAGAGTTTTGGGTAAGGACAAGGCCGCATGGTCGGGGTTTTTTGTTGACTTCTGCCCGGCAGCGCGGCGGCTTACTGGTGCAGCAGGCGCTTCTTCTCCAGCAGCGCGGCGTTGCGCAGCAGCTCCCCGCTGTTCATTATCTGGGTCATCTGCCAGTGGTCGCCCAGGCGGCGCAGCTTCACTTCTACCACCATCGTGGTGTCGTAGCGGGGCTGCGATACTTCCAGGCCCATGTAGGCATTGTCGCCTTCCTCCCGCGTGTACTTGATGCCCTTGAACTGGCTGTCGTTGCCCACCACTTTGCTCGCCAGCCCAGTCAGCGAGATGTTGACCAACCGCTTGGGCGCGGCGGCGGCGGCCGCTTCCAGCGAGCCCGTCTCCACGTAGCGCTGCACTTCCTGGTGTGCGGCGTTGGCCAGGGTGGGCTTCAGCATGCGCATGGCGCCCCCCATTAGCAGGCCACCACCGGGCAGCAGCGAGGTCAGCGCGGAGCCTTGCTGGGCTACGTCGTCCACGAGGTGGCTGGTCAGGCTATTCACATCTACGTACTTCTCAAAAGTGGCCATGTCGTGTGTTTGCACGGCGGCCGCGGCCTGGGCCAGGGCTCCGCTCGGCCCGTTTTTCAGGCTGCGGAAATAATAATAGCCTCCCCCCGCCAGGGCCAGTAAGAAGACGAATAGCAGTAGTTTTTTCATGAATGCAAAACCAGAAAAGATGAGCCGCAAAATTACCCCAATCCCTGCGCTTTACGGGTTGTGGCTGCGGGCTGGGCGGTCCAGTCTATCATCTTGTGCCCAAAGCAGTGCCAGTAAGCCGATTCAGCGCATTTCAGCCCATTTATTTCTTAATCATCCTTTTCCCCCGTCGCATCAATGCCCTCCTCATCCCCGCGTCCAGAGGTTCACGGCCACCGCGGTTGCCGTGGCCTCCGCCCCGAAAATACCCTGCCAGCCTTCTTGCACGCCCTGGCCCTTGGGGTCGATGTGCTGGAGCTCGACGTGGTGATGTCGGCCGATAACCAGGTCGTCGTATCGCACGAGCCCTGGCTCAATCCCCACATCTGCCTCGACCCCGCCGGCCAGCCCATTGCGCCCGGCACCCCGCCCTGGTTCAACCTCTACCAGCTGCCCTATGCCACCATTCGTCAGTGCGACTGCGGCCAGCTGCGCCATCCCAACTTTCCCGAACAAGTAGCCCAGCCCGCCGCCCGCAAGCCGCTGCTGCGCGAAGTCTTTGCGGCCGTAGAAGCGGCCACCGTCCAGCTCCAGCGTCCGCCCGTCGGCTACTCCATCGAAATCAAAAGCAGCCCCGCCGGCGACGGCATCTTTCATCCCGCGCCCGCAAAGTTCCTCGCCCTGGTGCTGGCCGAACTGGAGGCGGCCCAGGTTCTGCCGCGCACCACGCTGCTCTGCTTCGATGCCCGCATTCTTCGGCTGGCCCACGAGCAGCGCCCCGAGCTCGCCATCTGCCTGCTCGTTGAAGACGAACAACCCTGGTTGGAAAGCTTGCAGCAGCTCGGCTTCGCGCCCACCACCTTCGGCCCCGACTTCCGCACCGTAACGCCAGCCGCTGTCCGGCAATTGCGAACCGCATTCCCCACCGTCCGCCTTGTACCCTGGACCGTAAACGAAATCCCAGCCATGCGACACCTACGCAACCTAAGCGTGGACGGCATGACCACCGACTACCCAGACCGGCTCCTAGCCCTGCTCACCAGCGAAGCCTGAGGCCGGCACAATACGTTGCCGCCCCACCCAGCTAGGGTAGGGGCGGCTTTTTTGTGCTAACACGTTTTTGGAATTGCCAGTGCGGCGGGTTGCAATGTTGTTACGGTAACCCACTGTAATGCAGTTGCGATACAGGTGTAATCTGTAAATGATGCACGTATTATGTTTGTAATTGACGTCAAATTACACTTACGACTGTAATTTTATTGTTGATACAGGTTTGTTTAATCAAAATACATCGTACATATTTGCATCAGCGTTACGTAACACATTTGCTATGCCACACCAAGGCGAAATCCTGCAAGAAGCCATCAAAAACAGCGGTATTTCCATTACGCGCATCGTAGAGGAACTAGGTATTACACGTCCTACGATTTATCGTAAATTCAAAGAAGAGACAATTGATTACAACTTTGTAAGAAAAGTTGGCGAGATAATAAATCACGATTTTTCTGACGAGTTTACACCCTTGCAACAAGCGTCATTATTTACTGTAACACCAATCGCTAAAACTGCTGTTACAAATAGTGTTACACCACGTGTAATACCATCTCCGAATGTCGGCACGGACGCTTCCAAGCAGCTTTTAACACTACAATCCAAGTACATAGCTCTCCTCGAAGCCTACAATGAGCTTTTGCTAAAAGTGTATGGTCCGAAGTAACGAAAATGTTCCACGTGAAACATTTTCGTCCTGGTGGCTTGGGATGGGCTGTAATGGACGGGAGGATGACCAGGCTAAGCCATTAAGGAGAATGGCAATAAGCTGGGGCCGCCAAGCCGCCGCGCAGGTAGGCGGGGGCAGAAATAAAGAACATGCGGCTACAGCCGAAACTCGGGAAGCCCGGCTGGTAAGCCCACTGAATCCATTGAAGCTGTTCAAAACCCTCAGTTTCCTGAACAGTGCTTGCTAGAGGAAAATCACTTCACTCACTACCTTCTCACCCACTTCAGCATTGATGAGCTCAGCCACGCGGGTCTTGGCCATTACCAGCTCGTGCTTGAGCGGGGCCGAGGTAAGCCGGACAAAAAGCCGGCCCTTGTTCACGTACACTTCCTGGGTTTTCAAGGCCACGGCCTTGCCCATCACCCGCTCCCAGCTCGATACTACGGTTACTTCGTTGAGTTTGCCCTGGAGCCGGTAGGCCCGCACCAGTGCTTCGAGGCCTTCCTTGAGCGGGATGATGTCGCCGGAACGGGAGAAAGAGGAAGGCTTTTTCAAGGGGAGGGCAGGTCTGTGCCAGGGGCAAAATAGCACCTGTTCGCAAGGTGCAAAGGTAGCGCCGGCCGGTCCTTAAACGGGTGCCACGGTGCCATCCTGCACCCTAAATCGCAGGATGGGAATGGTGACGCGGGACAGCGCCTGGTCGGTCCGCTCCAGGTTAGTATCGGTAAGGAAAACCTGGCCGAAGGTTTCGTTAGCTACCAATTCGAGCAGGCGGGCAATGCGTTTGTCATCGAGCCGGTCGAAGATGTCGTCGAGTAGGAGCAGGGGTTTGTGTTGCTGCTTGGCCGCCAGCATCTCGAACTGCGCCAGCTTGAGGGCAATGGCAAACGACTTCTGCTGGCCCTGCGAGGCGTGGCTTTTTACGGGCAACTCATCCATGAGGAAGGTGAAGTCGTCGCGGTGCGAGCCGGTGGTGCTGCGCTGGAGGGCAAAATCGCGCCGCTCATTGCTGCGTAGTAGCTGGGCAAAATCAGTTCCGAGCAGCTGACTTTTATAGGTGAGGGTGACCACCTCGCGGCCATCGGCCAGCTGCCGGTAATGCCGCTGGAAGATGGGCACGTACTCGGCCAGGAAGGCCGCGCGGAAGGCGGTGAGCTGCTGGCCCAGGGGCGCAAGCTGCTCATCAAGCGCCAGCAAATAGTCGCGGTCGAAGCCGTGGGAGGAGCGGTCGGAGCCTTGCTTGAGCACGGCGTTGCGCTGGCGCAGCAAGGCGTTGTAGGCAATGAGCAGCTCCAGAAACGCGTGGTCGAGCTGGGCCATCAGGCTGTCGAAGTACTTGCGGCGCTCTTCGCTGCCCTGCCGGATAAGGTCGGTGTCGTAGGGCGAGATAAGCACGGCGGGGTAGCGGCCGATGTGGTCGGCCATGCGCTCGTAGGGCTGCTTGTTGTGCGTGACGGTCTTTTTCTGGCCCTGGCGCAGGCTAACCTGAATGGTTTCTTGGCCAGGGGGCGAATCTGAAGCAAAATTACCCTTAACTACAAAGAAATCAGAGTCTTGCTTGATGCAAAGGGCATCGGAAGCACTAATGGCGCTTTTGGTGAGCGACAGGTAGTGAATGGCATCGAGCAGGTTGGTTTTGCCGCTGCCATTGTCGCCAATAAAGCAGTTGAGGCCGGGAGATAAACGAAGCGCCGCGTCATCGTAATTCTTAAAAAAAAGAAGCTGGAGGGAGTCAAGGGTCATGAGGTTCGGTATTGCCAGCAGTTTTACGTAATTTCGCCCTCCCAACGCGAATTATTCCTTAACGTGCTATGGCGGATACGAAAGTAAAAGCTGCTTCTACAAAACCGACGGCAACCAATGGTTCCGTAGCCAAAGGCAAGGGCAAAGTGGTGACCACCGTGCCCCAGCCCGACCCCGTGCTGCCCGGTACCGATAAGCCGACCGCCGCCGCGTCGGGCAGCGACACGCCTACGCCCGAGCCCACGCAGCCAACCTTCCCAAAGGAGACGTATTTGCAGTGGTACGAGCAGATGCAGCTCATGCGCAAGTTTGAGGACAAGGCGGGGCAGCTGTACGGCCAGCAAAAAATAAAGGGCTTCTGCCACCTCTACATTGGCCAGGAGGCTTGTGTGGCGGGCGCAGTATCGGCCCTGGAAATTGGCGACAAGTACATCACCGCCTACCGCGACCACGCCCACCCACTGGCCCTGGGCACGTCGCCGAACGCCGTGATGGCCGAGCTGTTTGCCAAAGCCACCGGTTGCTCGAAAGGCAAGGGCGGCTCGATGCACATGTTCGATAAGTCGGTGGGTTTCGTGGGCGGCCACGGCATTGTGGGCGGGCAGGTGCCGATGGGGGCCGGCCTGGCATTCGCCGAAAAATATAACAAGACCGGCAAGCTGTGCATCTGCTACATGGGCGACGGCGCGGTGCGGCAGGGGGCCTTGCACGAGGCCTTCAACATGGCCATGCTGTGGAAGCTGCCCGTCATCTTCGTGATTGAGAACAACGGCTACGCCATGGGCACGTCGGTGGCCCGCACCTCAAACGTGACGGACCTCTACAAGTTGGGCCTGAGCTACGACATGCCCTCGGAGCCGGTGAACGGCATGCGCGTGGAAGACGTGCACGAGGCCGTGGTCCGCGCCGCCGAGCACGCCCGCAAGGGCGATGGCCCCACGCTGCTCGAATTCAAAACCTACCGCTACAAGGGCCACTCGATGAGCGACCCGGCCAAGTACCGCACCAAAGAGGAGCTGGAAGACTACCGGCACCGCGATGCCATCGAAGGCGTGCGCCACACCATCCTCACCAACAACATGGCGACGGAGGCCGCCCTCGAAGCAATCGACGAAGCCATCAAAGCCAAAGTGGCGGAGTCGGTGGAGTTTGCCGAGAATTCGCCCTACCCTACGCCCGACGAGCTGTACAAGGATGTGTACGTGCAAGCCGACTACCCCTACATCCACGATTAATCAAACTGGCCCTCCGGCCACCCGGCTTGTCCGCAGGCCTTTGTTGTTGAAACTCTCTCTGTAATGTCGAAGATTCCATTCACTGGCAAGAGCCAGCAGGCCCGCCAGGGGCAACCCATCCAGAACGTGCCGGCCGACCCGTTGGCCCCGGCCGAAAACCTGCCGGCCGAAAACCCGCTGCTGGAAGACCCGGACGCCCTGGCGGCCCGTTTGGTGGAGTCGGAAGATTTCGTGCGCAACCACCGCAACGTGCTGCTCGGCATTCTGGCCGTGGTGGTACTGGCCGTGGTGGGAGGCTTTGGCTTCTACACCTGGCGCAACCAGCAGGACTCGAAAGCGCAAGCCAGCATGTTCCGCGCCGTGAGCTACTGGGAAGCCGACTCGCTGAACAAAGCCGTGAAGGGCGACGGCAAAACCCCCGGCCTCACCACGGTAGCCAACGAATACGGCAACACCAAAGCCGGCAACCTCGCCAACTTCTACGCCGGCGTGGCTTCCCTCAAGCAGGGCAAGTACAAGGAAGCCCTCGATTTCCTCGAAGACTTCAGCTCGGATGACTACCTCGTGCAGAGCCGCGCCTACGCCCTGATGGGCGATGCCCAGCTGGAGCTCAACAAACCCAAGGAAGCCGCCGACCTCTACGCCAAAGCCGCCGACCACAACGCCAACGAGTACTTCTCGCCCGGCTACCTGCTGAAGGAAGCCACCGCCCGCGAGCTGGCCAACGACAACGAAGGCGCGACGAAAGCTTACGACCGCATCATCAGCGAGTACCCCACGGCCCAGGAAGTGGCCGAAGTCCGCCAGTACAAAGCCAAGCTGGAGAAATAAATCACTGATTTTCACTGATTGACCGTGATTTCACTGATTGCAAATTGCGCTTTCCCGTTCTGGGGAAGCGCAATTTTTTTGGCGCAATGCCGGAGATGGAGGATGAATTGGAGAGAAGACAAAAACCAGCGGGTGGTCAGCGTAATTTTGACCCCGCGTGAACAAATCAATGTAATCACGGCTAATCAGCGAAAATCTGCGATTTATGGCGACTGCCCTTCAAAACCTGAGCGACTACGACGCTTCCACGTTCATCGACATCAGCGAAAAGCGCTTTGGGCTGGTGGTGGCCGATTGGAACCGCGAGATAACCGACGTGCTAAGCGCCGGGGCCTACGACACCCTGCTGAAGCACGGCGCTAACCCCGACAACATCTACCGCAACACCGTGCCCGGCAGCTTCGAGCTGACTTTGGGGGCGCAGTTCCTGGCTCAGCACGACGAGATGGATGCCGTGATTTGCCTGGGCGTCGTGATTCAGGGCGAAACCAAGCACGACGACTACATCTGCCACGCCGTGGCCCAGGGCATCACGCAGGTAGGGCTAAAATTTAACAAGCCGGTCATTTTTGGGCTGGTTACGACCAATACGTTGGAGCAGGCCTGGGACCGGGCCGGCGGTAAGCACGGCAATAAGGGCGTGGAAGCCGCTGTGGCTGCCATCCAAATGCTCGGGTTTTAGCCTCCGGCTGAAAAGCGGGCCGCAACCCGTAACTTTGAGACCGCAAAACCAAGCAAACAACGGCTCTAACGATTGGCGTTGCTGGGGTCTTTGGACCTTGTCAAACCATTTGTTAGCTTGTGGCGTTGCCGGTTGGCAGGTCCTTAACCATTTCTCTGAAGTCCTTTTTTACACCCATTCAATGAACGAAGACAACATTCGCTACTCCCGAGAAGACTTGAATGAGTTCGACCAGATTATTCAGGAGAAACTGATGGCGGCCCGCAAGGAGCTGTCATTCATTAAGGAAACCCTAAACCGTAGCAACGACACGGGTACTGACACCACGGCCTCATCGGCCAAAGTGCTGGAAGACGGTGCCGAAACGGCCGAGAAGGAAAGCATGAACCAGCTGGCCGCACGCCAGATGAAGTTCATCCAGCAGCTCGAAAACGCCCAGATTCGCATCAAGAACGGCACCTATGGCGTGTGCGTCGGCACGGGTAAGCTCATTCCGAAGGAGCGCCTGCGGGCCGTGCCCCACACCCAGCACTCTATTGAAGCCAAAATGGCGCGGCGCGACTAATTCGCCGCCACTTTTTTGGTAGTCGGTATTGAGTAGTTGGTAGTCAGAATTTTATTCGGGTTGATGCTGTTGACCCGCTTCTGACTACCGACTACCCAATGCCGATTATTTATTTTAACCAGTACCGTAGCGATACGGCACGCAACTTCTCTCCCCATGGGCAAGAAACATTTTTCAGAAGATAAGGCGGACCGTCGCGGCGGCCGCAACACCAGCGGCCCCGGCGGTTTTGGCGGCAGTAAGAGCGACCTGCCAAGCGCGGGCGGACCAGCCGGCCGCGGCGGCGAGCGCGGCGGCGAGCGCGGCGGCTATTCTTCGGCGCGCCCCGGTGCGGGCCGGCCACCTACGAATGGCGCTTTTGGCCGGCCGGCCACCAATGGGGCCTTTGGCCGTCCTTCCAACGGAGCCTTTGGCGGCGGTGCTCGCAAGTTTGGCGATGGCGAGAAGCGGTCCTACGGCGCGGGCGCGGGCAACCGCGAAGGTGGTAGCCTTGGCAATAAGAGCTTCGGGGGCAAAAGCTTTGGCGGCGGCAAAGAATACAGCCAGCGCGAGCCCGGCGGCTTCCGGCCCAAGGCCGACCGGCCCAGCTTCGGCAAAGAGCAGCGCACCGGCACCAGCTACGGCCGCAGCGCCGAGCGTCCGGAACGCGGCGAGCGGAACGAGCGCCCCGAGCGCGGCAGCTTTGGCAACGACCGGGGCGACCGCGAACAGCGCGGCCCCGCCGCCGATAGCCGGCCCATCCGCGAGTATCAGCCCAAAGAGAACTGGAGCGGCCAGCCTTACCGCCGCGAAGGCGAAAAGGCCGTGCCCCGGGGCGTACCCGGCGAGCGCAACCGCAAGTTTCAGAAGCAAAACCCCAACGAGCAGCCGGGCGAAAGCAGCGCCCCCCGTAACAGCGGTGGCTTTGGCCGCAGCACGCCCCGCGAGCCCGAAGGTTTTCAACGCAACGAAGAGCGTTCGGAAGAGCGCGGCCCCAACCGGCCCATCCGGTCGGCGCGGCCGTTTGAGGCCAACCCGCCGCAGCCCCGCGAGGAGCGTGGCGAGCGGCGTGATGCCGGTGCCGAGCGCGAGCGTACCGGCGATGCCGAGCGCCGGGGCGATGAAGCCGCGTTTGGCCGGAAATTCACGCCCGGTGCTTTTGGCAAGCGGGAGGATACCACCCACGCCGGCCGCTTTGGGGCCGCCAGCCGCAGCACCGGCGAGCGCCCCGGCAGCTACGACAAGCCCCGCACCAACGAGCGGTGGGCTCCCACGCCCGGCAGCTTCGCCGAGCGCCGCGAGGCCCTGAAAGTCCAGGAGCGCAGCGTGCGCCGCTCGGGCACTGGCTACGGCAGCGCCGTAGACAAGCCCCGCTCGGCCCGCCCCGCCGTGCAGGAAAACCGCGCCGACAAGCCCCGCTACGGCGAGCGCCCCGGTGAGGCGCCGGACTACAAAAACCTGAAGCATTACGAGAACGACAAAACCCGCGGCAACAAGCGCCGCCGCGAGGAAGAGGATGATTTCGGCACCGACGAGCTGCGCCTGAACCGCTACATCGCCAACGCGGGCATTTGCTCGCGCCGCGAGGCTGATACGCTGATTGCGGCCGGCGAAATCAAAGTAAACGGCGAGGTGGTGACGGAAATGGGCTATAAAGTGCAGCCCGAAGACACGGTGCAGTACGGTAAAACCAACCTCAACCGCGAGAAATCGGTGTACGTACTGCTGAATAAGCCCAAGGACTTCATCACGACGACAGAAGACCCCGAAGGCCGCCGCACGGTGATGGACCTGGTGGCCAGCGCCTCGAAGGAACGCATTTTCCCGGTGGGTCGCCTCGACCGGAACACCACGGGCCTGCTGCTCTTCACCAACGATGGCGAAGTGGCCCAGAAGCTGTCGCACCCCTCGCACAAGAACAAGAAAATCTACCAGGTCGAGTTGAGTCAGCCGCTGTCGGAAGATGACCTTCGCCTGATTGCCCAGGGCGTGGAGCTGGAAGACGGCAAAGCCATTGTGGACGACGTGGCCGTAGTGGCCGGTAACCCGCATTTCGTGGGCATCGAAATTCACATTGGCCGCAACCGCATCGTGCGCCGCATTTTCGAGCACCTCGGCTACGAGGTGGTGGCCCTGGACCGCGTGCAGTACGCCGGCTTGACCAAGAAAGACCTGCCCCGCGGCAAGTGGCGCTTTTTGAGCGAGCAGGAGGTGATTCGGATGAAGTACTTTCTGTAAGAAGACAAGAACGTCATGCTGAGCATTCCGCGCATTAAGCGGCGACGCAGCGAAGTCGAAGCATCTCTACCACGTAGCTAATCCTGTCGATTGGTTTACTTGAACGGTAGAGATGCTTCGACTTCGCTGCGTCGCCGCTTAATGCGCGGAATGTTCAGTATGACGTTCTTTTTATTGTTCCCCACACAACCCCCTTAAACATTGCACACCCTCGCTCTCGACATTGGTAACACTGCCGTGAAAGCTGGCTGCTTCGACGGCCCGACGCTGTGCGAGATGGCGGCGGGCCTCACGGGGGCGCAGGTGCGGGAGGTGGTGCGGCGCTGGCAGCCGCAGCATCTTATCGTGGCCTCGGTGACGGAAGACGCGGCCTTGGAGGTTGAGGAATTGCGGGACTTGATACCGGGCGAAATCCTGTTGTTCAGCCCCGCCACCACGGCCATTCCGTTGCGCAATGCGTATGCCACGCCCCAGACCCTGGGGGCCGACCGGCTGGCGGCGGCCGTGGGCGCGGCCGGGCTGCGGCCGGGCCAGCCCACGCTGATTGTGGACGCGGGCACGGCCCTTAAAGTGGACCTCGTGACGGCCGACGGCACGTACCACGGTGGCAGCATTGGGCCGGGGCTGAGTATGCGGCTGCGGGCGCTGCACAGCTTCACGGGGCGGCTACCGCTGCTGACGCTGCCGGCCGCAGATGCAACGATTCCGCTCGTGGGCGACTCCACTACGGGGAGCATACTAAGCGGCGTGGTGAATGGCACCGTGGCCGAAATAATGGGCTTCGTAGCTCAGTATCAGCAGCGTTACCCAGGGTTGGGGGTGCTGCTTACGGGAGGCGATGCCGCGTTTCTGGCGGCCCGGCTCCCGGCTCGTATCTTTGTCGTGCCTGAGCTGGTGCTGCTCGGCCTAAATCGGACTTTAGCTTATCATGTTGACAAATAAAGAGATGAAGCGCCTGGTGTTGGTGGGCGCGGTAGTGTTGGGAGCCAGTGGCGCACGGGCGCAGGGCTTGGGCAACTCGCCGTACTCGCGCATTGGCCTGGGCGAATTCAACCCCAACGTGGGCGGTGTGCGCCAGATGGGCATGGGCGGCGTGGGCCTGGCGGCACCTAACGCAATTAATGTGAATGAGTTGAACCCGGCCTTGCTGTACTACACCTCGCGCACTACGTTTGAGGCTGGCTACAACGGGCAGTACAAAACCGTGAAAAATGCCAACGCTGCCAACAGCGGCGGCAGCGGCACGCTGGGCTACTTCGCCCTGTCGGTGCCGCTGAGCACGAAATGGGGCGCGGCCGTGGGCCTGAAGCAGGTGAGCACCGTGGACTACGAGGCGAACACCATTCAGAACGTGGCCGGCACGGGCAACGCCACGACGGCCCCGGATAAGGTGCTGAGCCAGTACAAAGGTGCCGGCGGCGTTTCGGAGGCCTATTTTGGCCAGGGCTTCCGCATCACCAAGGCTTTCACGCTGGGCTTCACGGCTGCTTATGTGTTTGGCGTGGTGGACGAAACCACGGGCACAACCGTGCAGGTGACCAACAGCACCGAGCGACTGAAAAATGCCGTCGACCGCACGCACACCCGCTACTCGGATTTTGCCTTCCGGGCCGGCGCGCACTACCGGCAAAAAGTGGCCAAGGATTTGAGCTTGAACCTGGCCGGCGTGTACAGTTTCGGCCACAACCTGAACGGGCAGCGCGAGAAAACCGAAGAACAGGAATACCTGGACAACGGCTCGCTCGTGAGCCCGACCGCAACCGTGAGCGACGGTCGCGGCAGCACCTACGTGCCGGCCCTGGCCCAGGTCGGCGTTAGCCTCGACAACGATAAGAACTGGAGCGCCAACCTCGACGTGTCGCGGCAGGAGTGGTCGAAGTTCAACAGCTTCGGCGAGAAGGGTACGCCCTTGAACAACACCATGCGCGTGGGCCTGGGCGGCGAGTTCTCGCCCGACCCCGGCTCGATTGAGCACTACTTCCGGCGGGTGAGCTACCGGGCCGGTATTTCGGTGGCGCAGCTGCCCTACCAGCCCGGCGGCAAAATGCTGTACGACCGGGCCGTGAGCTGGGGCTTTGCCTTCCCGCTGCCCACGGCCACGCCGCTGGAAGCCACTACGTTCAGCCTGGCTTTCACCTACGGCGTGCGCGGCAATACCGACGTGCTCAACGCGCCCACCGGGGCCAGCAACGTGCAGGAAAGCTACATCCGGGGTCAGCTGGGCGTGACGCTCAACAACCGCTGGTTCATCAAGCGGCGCTTGCAGTAAACCACCGATTTAACGGACGAAACGAATTGCACGGACTCAGGCACGTCGCGGGGAGCGGACTGGTGCTGGCGGCGTTGGCGCTGGCCGGCTGCGATAAAAAGGCGGCCAGTGGCCCCAAGCTGATTTATACCGGCCCGCTGATGGAAACGACCAACGTGCGCACGCTGGTTAGCGACTCGGCCAAGCTCAAGTTTCAGCTTACGGCGCCGCTGGAACAGCAGTTTGAAAACGGCGACATTCTCTACCCCAAGGGCATGGTTGTCACGTTTTACTCGGCCGATGGCAGGCAGATGGTGATAAACACGCTGACCGCGAAATACGGTAAGGTGGACAAGGCCAAAAACCTCTACATCATGCGGGGCAACGTGCAGGTAGTGAATGTGCCTCAGCAGCAGCGCATGGACACTGAGGAGTTGTTTTTCGATAAAACCAAGCAGTTGATTTACACCGATTCGGCCATGTTCGTGAAGGTGACCACGCCCACCGAATACCTGACCGGCTACGGTCTGACGGCCAACCAGAACTTCTCGCGCTACCGGATTGTGCGGCCCGAAGGCGTGTTTGCCGCGCCGCAGGCAGCGGCCCCGGCGCAGTAGGGGAGTGCCCCCGGTTCGACGGCGGAGCCGTCCGACCGAAACCCAATCCGCCTTCCGGTGCTTATTAATTTCCCTTTCCCATGACTTTCGATAAATCCTTGCTGCGCACTATCCTCTTCGCCGTGGGCGTGGTGGCGCTGGTCATCGGCGTGTACCAGACGATTTTTTACAACGACCTGGGCCGTAACTACTGGATTTTCATGGTCTCGATGCTCTGCTGGATGCCGCTGCTGTATTGGCGGCAGCAGGAACGGGTAGCGGCCAAAATTGCCGAGCAGGAAGCCAAACTGGCCCAGCAGGCGCGTGCCAAAACCCCCGCCAAATCGACCAAACGGCGGCGCTAACCGTTGCGGCCGGCTGCCCAGGCAAGGCCCGTGTGGGCCAGCCAAATGGCCGGCGCTGGCCGCTAACCCAGCCCGGCACCGGACTTAAAATCGGGTAAAGCTTTGATTGCCGGTCAAATTCTGGTTATTTTGCGCCTCTTTTGACTTTGCTTAATGCGTTGTCAGTTGCTCGTTGTCAGTTGTCAGCATGTTCTGAACGGCTGCGGCTGGTAGCGGCAACCGACAACTAATAACAGACAACCGACAACTAAAGAATGGCTTTAATTAACACGATTCGGGAAAAATCAGGCGTGGCGGTGGGCCTCGTGGCCGTCGGCATGCTGCTCTTTATTGTGGGCGGCGACCTGGTGGGAGGCAAAAACCGCCTCTTCAACCGCAACGACCAGGTGGTGGGCGAAGTGGCCGGCCAGAAAGTCGAGCTCGCCGATTACAACAATTCCCTGGAGCAAGCCAAGCAGGCTTTCGCGGCCCAGCAGCAGCGCCAGCCCGACGAGCAAGCCCTTGGCTACCTGCGCGACCAGGCCTGGAACCAGACCATCTACCGCATGGCTTTTCAGCCGGAGTGGGACAAGCTGGGCCTGGCCGTGAGCGACGACGAGCTGGTGGATATGGTGCAGGGCGACAACATCAGCCCCGGCATCAAGCAGGCGTTTACCGACAAGGCCACCGGCCAGTTCGATAAGGCCCGCCTCATCGAGTACCTCAAAAACCTCGACAAGCTGCCCGCCGAAAACCAGGCCGCCTGGCACAACTTCGAGAACGGCCTGCCCGCCGAGCGCCTCGCCAACAAATACAACGCCCTGCTGAAAAACTCGGTGTACGTGACCACCGCCGAAGCCAAGCGCTTCGACGCGATGCAGAACACCAAGGGTACCGTGAAGTACCTGTTTGTGCCCTACGGCAGTATTTCCGACTCGGCCGTACGCGTGACCGATGCCCAGCTCCAGGCTTACCTCGACAAAAACCAGGGCAAGTACAAGGTGGAAGACGGCCGCTCGGTGGAGTACATCAGCATTCCGGTAGTGGCCTCGAAGGAGGACAGCGCCGCCGTGAAAACCTCGATTGCCGAGCTGGCCACGCAGTTTGCCTCGGCCCCGGTCGACTCGCTGTTCGTGATGTCGAACTCGGAGCAGCCCTACAACAAAACCTTCCGCAACCCCGCCGACCTGCCCGAGCAGCTCCGCAAGCAGCTGCCGCTCACGCAGGGTAAAATCTACGGTCCTTATGCCGAAGCGGGTACCTACACGCTGTTCAAAGTAACGGGCACCGGCACTGGCAAACAGAACGCCGCCCGCGCCAGCCACATCCTCATTAAAGCCGACGGCACTACGCCGGCCGCCAAAGCCGCCGCGAAAGCCAAGGCCCAGGACATTCTGAACAAAATCAAAGCCGGAGCCGACTTTGGCGCGATGGCTCGCCAGTTTGGCACCGACGGCACCAAGGACCAGGGCGGCGACCTGGGCTGGTTCGGTCAGGGCCGCATGGTGCCCGAGTTCGAGAAGGCAATTTTCGGGGCCACGGCTCCCGGCCTGCTGCCTAACGTGGTGGAAACTTCGTTTGGCTACCACGTCATCAAAATCACGGCCGTGCCCACGAAGCAAACCTATCAGGTGTCCGAGGTGAAGAAATCCATTGCCCCCAGCGATGCCACCCGCGAAGCCGCCTACGCCAAGGCCCAGCAGCTGAAGGGCGAAGCCACCGACCTGGAAAGCTTCCGCAAGCTGACCACCACCGACAAGACCCTGGTGAAGCAGGAGGCCAAGAACCTCGACCGCGCCGCCCGCACCGTGAACAGCCTGCAAAATGCCCGCGAGCTGGTGCGTTGGGCCTTCGGCTTTAACGTGAGCGGTTCGGAAACCAAGGTGGGCGACGTGTCGGAAGTGTATGAGATGGGCGACCAGTACGTTATCGCCGCTCTCACCGACGAGCGCGCCAAGGGCACGGCCACGGTGGCCAACCTGCGGCCCGAGCTGTCGGCCCTGGTACGCAACGAGGAGAAGGCCAAGCAAATAATGGACAAGCTGCCCAAGACCGGCACCTTGGAAGAGATGGCCGTCAAATACGGCCCTACCGCTCAGGTAAGCACCGCCGACGGCGTGGTACTGGGCCAGGGCAGCATCCCGAACGTGGGCTTCGAGCCCGTGGCCGTGGGCAAGGCCTTCGCGCTGAAGCCCGGCCAGAAGTCGGCCGCCATTCAGGGCGAGCAGGGCGTGCTGGTGGTAGAGCCGGTGAGCATGGCTCCGGCCACCGCTGCCGCCGACCTGAAGGCCGTGCGCCTACAGTTGGCCCAGCAGCGTGCCCAGCAGCAGGACGGCAAGATTTATGAGGCCATCAAGGCCCACGCCAACGTGAAAGACAACCGCACGAAGTTTTTCTAAGTCGTCAAACTTCGGATTTGAAAAGGGCCGTACCTTCGGGGGCGGCCCTTTTTTTGTAGGGCTTCCGCACCAAAAGTAAGCTGGTCGTAGGTTAGTTTCGGGGATGGACCCTTTCGCTTCCTTTGCCCATTTAACGGACCCGCGCGT
>JAYULN010000012.1:0-7039 GCA_043763525.1 Hymenobacter sp. | reverse complement strand
GTCTTGAAATCTCATGGAAAGAGAGGTTGGTTGAGGGGTTGCAGGGGTGGGCCAGCCAGTGAGAATCGCTGCGCTGAAGCTGGGCCGGTGCCAGGTAGCGGCGGCGAAACTGGGTTACTGCATTCGGAGCCGCCGCGTTGCGCGGGGCAGGCCGTCGGCTCCCCCCAATCGAGCCGCTACAAACTCGACATCTCCGTAATGGCCAGCTGCTGGTTGAAATGGTACACGCGCACGCCGCCGGTCACGATTTCCAGCGCCGCCACCTGCGTGGGCGTGAGGTGTTCGAGGTGCATGCGCAGGCCGCGCAGGGTGTTGCCATGCGACACCACCAGCACGTTTTTGCCCTGGCGCAGGGCCGGCGCAATTTCCTGGTCGAAGTATTGCACGGCGCGGGCCTGGGTTTGTTGCAGGCTTTCGCCGCCGGGCGGGGCCACGTCGTAGCTGCGTCGCCAAGTATCAATCTGGGCCTGGCCGTATTTCAGGGCCGTTTCGGCCTTGTTGAGGCCTTGCAAATCGCCGTACATCCGCTCTTTCAGGGCATCGCTGCGATGCACCGGAATGGCCGTTTCTCCCAGGGCCGTTTGAATAATGGCCAGCGTGCGCTCGGCCCGCGCCAGCGTGGAGGTGAAGGCCTCGTCGAAATGAAAGGGCCGCAGCTTGTCGGCCACGGCCAGGGCTTCGGCCTCGCCGGTGGGGCTGAGGGCCACATCGAGCCAGCCGGTAAAGACATTGGCGAGGTTTGCGGTCGATTCGCCGTGCCGGACGAGGACGAGTAAGGCCATGTAAAAGACTGGGTTCGGAAGGATGCGCTGGTGCTTAGCCTAACTTGTATTCGCGGTTCTACGTTGTCGGAATGCCGCAATGATGCGTGCCCTACCTGAAGTCCTCATGAATCCCCTCTCGCACATTCTTGAACACAAGGTGGTGGCCATCGTGCGTGGGGCCGACCCCAAAAGCCTGCTCAAAATTGCCCATGCCCTGCACGCCGGCGGCGTGCGGATGATGGAAATCACGTTGAACTCGCCCGGCGCGCTGGCCTCAATTGCCGAAATCTCGCAGGCCATGGACGGCCAGCTGCTCGTTGGGGCCGGCACCGTGCTCGACCCCGAAACCGCCCGCGCCGCCCTGCTGGCCGGGGCCAAGTACATTATTTCGCCCACGCTCAACAAAAAAACCATCCGCATGACCAAGCGTTACGGGGCCATCAGTATTCCTGGCGCGTACACCGCTACGGAAATCCTGAAGGCCTACGAGTTTGGCGGCGACATCATCAAGGTATTCCCGGCTTCGGCGGGTGGGCCGGGCTATTTCAGGGACATTGCCGGGCCGCTGCCGTTTATCCCGCTCATGCCCACGGGCGGCGTTTCGCTGGAAAACATGAGGAGTTTTGCCGAGGCGGGCGCGGCGGCCTTTGGGCTGGGTAGCTCGCTGGTCGATACCCGGCAGCCAGCTACGGACGAGTATCTGAAGAAACTCACGGAGCGGGCGCGGCAGTTTGTGGCGGCTGCGCGGACGCAAGCTGAAGCATGACGTTCTTTTTTTGTTCGGCATCCCTTTCCACCCACCCCACATGAGAATCACTCGCTTCGAACTCTTCCAGGTGCCGCCGCGCTGGCTGTTTCTCAAAATCGAAACTGATGCCGGCTTTGTAGGCTGGGGCGAGCCCGTGATTGAGGGCAAGGCCGCCACCGTGGCCGCCGCCGTGGCCGAGCTCATGGAAAACCTCATCGGCAAAGACCCGCTCAACATCGAAGACCATTGGCAGGTGATGTACCGGGGCGGTTTCTACCGCGGCGGCCCCATCCTGATGTCGGCCATCGCCGGCATCGACCAGGCGCTGTGGGACATCAAGGGCAAGTACCACAACGCCCCGATTCACCAGCTGCTGGGCGGCCCGGTGCGCGCCAAAATGCGCGTCTATTCCTGGATTGGCGGCGACCGGCCCGAGCACGTGGGCGCGGCCGCCCAGGAAATGGTGGCCAAAGGCTTCACCGCCATCAAGATGAACGCCACCGACGAAATGGCCTACGTCGATTCCTTCGTGAAGATTGAGGCCGTGCTGGCGCGGGTGGCCGCCGTGCGCGCGGCCGGCGGGCCGGGCCTGGGCATCGGCATCGATTTTCACGGGCGGGTGCATAAAACCATGGCTAAGGTGCTGGCCAAGGAGCTGGAAACCTACCGCCCGATGTTTATTGAAGAGCCCGTGCTGCCCCAGAACAACGAGGCCCTGCGCGAAATTGCCCGGCATTGCAGCATTCCCATTGCCACCGGCGAGCGCATGTTTTCGCGCTGGGATTTCAAGCAATTGCTCATCGACGGCTACGTCGATATTATTCAGCCGGACCTCTCGCACGCCGGCGGCATTACCGAGTGCAAGAAAATCATCAGCATGGCCGAGGCGTTTGACGTGGCCGCCGCACCGCACTGCCCACTGGGCCCCATTGCGCTGGCTGCCTGCCTGCAGGTTGATGCCAGCTGCCACAATGCGTTTATTCAGGAGCAAAGCCTGGGCATTCACTACAACAAGGAGAATGATTTGCTCGATTACCTGGTCGATAAATCGGTGTTCGACTATGAGGCCGGACATTGCAAAATTCCCGGCGGGCCGGGGCTGGGCATTGAGATTAACGAGGAATATGTGCGGCAGCGGGCGGCGGTGGGGCACAACTGGCACAACCCGGTGTGGCGGAATGAGGATGGCAGCGTGGCGGAATGGTAGGGTAACAGAACGAGTTTAGCAGAACGTCATGCTGAGCGCAGCCGAAGCATCTCTACCGCGCAAGTAATTCAATCGAGCCAACGAAGCGGTAGAGATGCTTCGACAAGCTCAGCATGATGTTCTATAACAACCCATGGACCCATCCGCCACCTTCCTCAGCTGCGACTGGGGCACCTCGTCCTTCCGCCTGCGCCTGGTAGAGCGTGACACCCTGAATATTCTGGCCGAGGAAAGCTCCAAGGAAGGCAACGCCGCCACGGCCGAGCGGTGGCAGCAGGCCGGCCAGCCGCCCGAGCAGCGCGTGGGCTTTTACCGGGCCATCATTCAAGAGCATTTGCTGAAGCTGGAAGCCACGGTAAAAGCATCGTTGGATGAGGTGCCGGTCGTGGTTTCAGGCATGGCCTCGTCGACTGTCGGCATGCTGGAGCTGCCATATAAGCCGCTGCCTTTCGCGGCCGATGGGTCGGATTTAAAAACCGAAACCATCGCCCCGACTGCTGATTTCAGGCATACCACGCTGCTGATTTCGGGCGTGAAAAGTGCCGATGATGTGATGCGCGGTGAGGAAACGCAACTGGTCGGCTGCCAGTTTGAGGACTCGGCGGACGAGCAGCTTTTCCTGCATCCCGGTACCCACGCCAAGCACGTTGTAGTGCAGCGCGGCCAAGCCGTTTCGCTGAAAACGTATATGACCGGCGAGTTCTTTTCGCTGCTTTCGACCAAAGGAATTCTGGCCGCTTCGGTAGAAGAAGGCGGCCAACTGGAGGAAGGAAACAACCGGGCCTGGTTTGACAAAGGCGTGCGGGCCAGCCAGCCAGCCAACCTGCTGCACAACGCCTTCCTGACGCGCACCAACGACTTATTCAAAAAGGCCAGCAAGCGCGAAAACTACTTCTACCTCAGCGGCCTGCTCATTGGCAGCGAGTGCCACGACCTGCTGCTGACCAAATTGCCGGCCCGCATCACCCTGGCCGGCGAGCCCGTGCTGGTGGCCCTCTACGGAGCCGCGCTGGCCGGGCTGGGCATCGCCGCCCGGTGCCCCGTGCAAACCAAAACCGCCGTAGAAGTGACGCTACACGGCCAGGCCGCCGTGTTCCGTCATCACCGCGCCGCCACTCCGCAGCAACGATAGCTGCCTTCCATTATGCAAGCCAAATCCATTCTGCACGCGCAGGCCTCGCTGGGCGAAGGCAGCCTCTGGAATCCGGCCACGGAGCGGCTCTACTGGGTCGATATCGAGGGCCGGGCGCTGCACGTTTTCGACCCCGCCACGGGCGCAGACCGGTGCTACCCGACCGGCAAGCGCATCGGCACGGTGGTGCCCAAGCGCAACGGCAACGCCCTGGTGGCCCTGCAAACCGGCATCCACGAGCTCGACCTGGGCACCGGCCAACTCACCCGCCTCGCCGACCCCGTTACCGACGAGCACCTGCGCTTCAACGACGGCAAGTGCGACCCGGCGGGCCGGTTCTGGGTAGGCACGTTCGATATGCTGCTGCGTCCGCACGTTGGCACGCTCTACCGCTTCGATGCCGATGGTAGCACGCACATCATGCTGCGCCACATCACCAATTCCAACGGCATCGCGTGGTCGCTGGACCGCGCCACGATGTACTATATCGATACGCCCACGCTCATGGTGCAGGCCTTCGACTACGACAATGCCACGGGCGCAATAGCTAACCCGCGCATTGTCATCCGCTTTCCCGAGGGCATTGGCTGGCCCGATGGCATGACCATCGATGCCGAAGGCAAGCTCTGGGTGGCGCTGTGGGGCGGCGGGGCGGTGCAGCGCTACGACCCCGCCACGGGCGCGCTGCTGGCCGTGGTGCAGGTGTCCGCACCGTTCACCTCGTCGTGCGCCTTCGGTGGGTCGGATTTGCGGACGCTCTACATCACCTCGGCCCGGGGCGGCCTCTCGCCGCAGCAGCTCCAGGAGTTTCCCCTCAGCGGCGACGTGTTTGCCGTGGAACCGGGAGTGCGCGGGGTGCCGGCCTGCTTTTTTGGCGGGCTGTAGCGCGGCCTTTTAGTTCGTGACCCTGCGCCTTTCGCGGACTAAAAGGCCGCGCTACAGCTCGGCTACTTGCAGCTTAATATCCACGTTGCGGCCGTGGTCGTCGGCGCAGGAGATTTTTACGGCTCCGTTGGGCGGCCGGAAAAACACCCGCTCGGTGGCCGACGCGGCCCGCAAAAACCGGTCGTTCACGTACCAGAACACCTGGCGCACCTCGCTGCCCGCCGCGCAGCTGAGCAGCATTTGCTGCTTTTCGCGGCGGTCGAGGACGTACTCCGCATGGTCGAGGGGCGAGGTGATGGCCAGGGCCGCGCCCGCGCCGTCGTCGGGGCCGCGCACGAGGCGGCAAGTAGGGTTGTGCGGCGGCAAACGCGAAGTGGGCAAGCCCTGCGTTTCGCGGTAAGCCAGCACTTCAGGTAAAGGATTTAGGAATAATTGCCGTCGGAAACCAGCCGCCGGCACGCAGGCGCGGCAGTAGGAAATCGCGCAATCAGCCGAAATAAGGGCCTCTTTCTGGTGCTCGCAGCGGCGGGCCGAGGATGTGCCGGGCAGGTAGTAATCGATGAGCTGATTGGGGCAGTGTTCGCCGGGCACAAGGCCGGTTTCGGCGCACACCAGCCGGAAATCGAGGGTGGCGGGTGGCACGGCCCAGCGGTTGGGCGAGTTGTAGGCGAGCGTATTAAATAGGTCGAAGAGCAGGGGTGAGGCCACGTCGGCCCCGGTGAGGGCCGGGCTGCCCTGCCCGCTGAAATTGCCCACCCACACGCCAATGGTGTAGTCCTGGTTGTAGCCGATGCTCCAGGCATCGCGGCGGCCGTAGCTGGTGCCGGTTTTCCAGGCAATTTTGGGCAGGTGGCGGCTGTTTTGGTAGCCCATGGGCAAGTCGGGGCGCGTGCGCTGGGCGAGGATGTCGGTGATAAGAAAGGCGGCGGCGGGGCTTACCAATGAAGAATGAGGAATGAGGAATGAAGAATTATTGGTGGCAACGGCAAGCACTTTCGAAGCCCTGCCCTTTCCTAATTCCTCATTCCTCATTCTTAACTCTTCATTAAGCGCCAGCGTCAGCGGCGCGTACCGCCCGCCATCGGCCAGTGCCGCGTACAGTCCCGTCAGCTCCTCCAGCGTGGCTCCGCAGCCACCCAGAATGGTGCTTAGGCCCAGGCGTGGGGCCGCTTTCGCCACGCTTTTAAACCCCGCTGCCCGCAGCTTATCGGTGAAATTGGGCACACCCACCTCAGCCAGCACGCGCACGGCCGGGATATTGAGCGAGTAAGTCAGGGCCCGCTCCACGGTTACTTCGCCGGCGCAGCTTTTGTCAAAATTCTCGGGCCGGAAGCCGCTGAAATTAGTGGGCACGTCGGGCAGCTTCAACTTCGGCGTAACAATGCCTCTATCAACGGCCAGGGCATAGAGAAATGGCTTCAGCGTGCTGCCCGGCGACCGTATGGCCCGCACGCCATCGACCTGCCCACTGCTGGCATTATCCTGAAAATCGGCCGAGCCCACGTAGGCTTCCACGGCGCGGGTGCGGTTGTTGACGACCAGCACGGCGGCCTGGGTAATACCCAACTCGCGCAGGCGGCGCACGTAGTTGCGGGTCAAATCCTCGGCCTTCGCCTGCGGGCCTCGGTGCAGGGAGGAATGAATGATGGGCTGATTGGGAAACTGCGTTACCAGCCGCCGCGCCAGGTGCGGGGCCAGCGTGGGCGCGGCGTGGCGCTGCACGTCGAGCGGCTCATTTAGCGCGTCTTCAATATCCTGGTCGGGGAACAAATGCTGCTGCCGAAACTGCCGCAGCCAGCGGTTTCTTTCGGCTAAAATCCGGTCGTTATTCTTGCCCAAAACGAGCACGCGCGGCTGGTTGGGAATGATGGCCAGCGTTACCGTCTGGGCCAGGGATAAATAGTCGGGTGGCTGCTGGAAATAGAGCAGCGCCGCCGATTTTACGCCTTCGATATTGCCGCCATAGGGCACCAGGTTCAGGTAGAGCTGCAGGATTTCGGCCTTGCTGTAATGGATTTCCAGCTGCGTGGCCCGCAGCATTTCCAGTAATTTATTGCCGAACGTGCGCTCCTTGGGCTCCAGCAAGCGGGCCACCTGCATGGTGATAGTGCTGGCCCCGGTGGTGCGGCCGGTTCGGAAAATATTGCGGCCGGCGGCCTGCATTATGGCCATCGGATTCACCCCAAAGTGGTAACGGAAATACCGGTCTTCCTTATTGATAATGGCCTGCTGCAAGGCAGGCGTTATTTCCGCCAATTCGGTTTTCATCCGCCATTTCTGAGTCGGGTTCAGATAAGCGTGGA
>JAYULN010000011.1:0-1035 GCA_043763525.1 Hymenobacter sp. | reverse complement strand
GAAGCAGCCTGCTCGGGTACACTGCCCTGCACCTGGCGCAACGACTGCACCACGGGCGGGCGCACCACGTTTTCAGCCGGCTTTTTTGGCGGCGGCCCGGACATTGGTGGTGCCGCGGAGGTTTTGGAACGGCCCTCACCGGCCCTCGATTTCCGTGCCCACAACCGAGCGCCCAGCACGCCCAGGGCCACGCCGCCCAGCAGCACCCACAGCCACGTCAGGTTCGAGGCCGCCGGTTGCGGGGCCACCGCCACCGCCGAATCGGCACGGGGGGCCACCGGGCTGCTGGCGGGCGGCATTGCCGCCGGTTGCGCCCAGCTAGCCGGCCCGCCGCCGAGGGCCAGCAGGAGCACCAGCCCCCACCGGCCCGCGCAACTAGTTAAGCGGCTGCGCGTCATGAAGCACCTTGGATAGCTCATACAGGGCGTTTTTGAACGGCAGGAAGAACAGCGTTTCCGGCACGGTGTCGCCGTCGCGCAGCACGTCGGCATACTGCTGGCGGTAGAGGTTGAAGGAGTCGCCGAGGCTGCGCTCCAGCGTTTGCATCACCAAGCCCTGGTCGTTTTTCACGCCCAGGTCGGCCTGCACGCGCTTTAACTCGGGGTCTTCGAGCAGCAGCTTGAGGCAGGCGCGGGCGTTGCTCAGCACGGCCTGCTTAATATCGTCGGTGATGGCCGTGGCTTCGAGGTGGTGCTCGCCTTTATCGGCCAACGGGTTCTCGGCATCGGGCAGCACGCCCACGGGGCGCACCAGGGGCGGGTCCTGCGGAATCTGGCCGGTGGCCAGCACCCCGCCGTTGGCGGTGGTCTGCTTGGGGTCGTCGGCTAGCTTGATGCGGAAATCGGCCGGCACGGGCTGGCCGGTGGCTTTCTCCATGATGAGGCGGGCCAGCTTCTCCACCGGCTGCAGGTTGGAGCCCGCCGCCAACAAGCGTACGTAGAGGCTACCGCGCCCCGTGAAGCACAGGTAGCGCGGCAGCTGCTGGCCGTTGGCCACCGTTACCTGCGCCACGTGGTAAATCAGCGCCCCAAAGTG
>JAYULN010000010.1:0-1040 GCA_043763525.1 Hymenobacter sp. | reverse complement strand
GAACATAAGTATTCGGTAGTCAGACCCAATGTTAAATATTGATTGACAGCAGGTTGATGTCCGACTACTGACTACTTAATACTGGCTGCCTACTTAGTGGCCTGAATATTAATGCCGCGACGGGCCAGATTAACCTGGCGGCCAGCATGGCCGGCACCTACACCGTGACCTACAGCGTGGGCGGGCCCTGCCCCAGCACCAGCACCCAGCCGGTAACTCGTAGCCACGCCCGGCGCGGCCGGCTTCAGCTACGCCAGCGCGGCGTATTGCGCCAGCGGGGCCAACCCCACGGCCACCCTCGTGGCGGGCGCGGCGGCCGGTACCTTCACGGCCAGCCCGGCGGGCCTGAGCCTGAACGCCAGCACCGGGGCCATCAACCTGGCCGCCAGCCAGCCGGGTACCTACACCGTGACGAACACCGTAGCGGCCAACGGGGCGTGCCAGGCCGCCTCGGCCACCACGCAGGTGAGCATCAGCGCGTTGCCGGCTGCGGCGCTGGCCGTGAGTGGTTCCACCACCATCTGCCAGGGCAATACCGTGACGCTGACGGCCAACGGCGGCAGCACGGGGGCCACCTACCAGTTTCTGCTGAATGGCCAGGCCATTGGCGGGGCCATTGCCGCCACTTATGCCGCCACCCAGGGCGGCAGCTATAGCGTGGTCATCACCAACCCTGGCAACTGCACGGCTACTTCGGCCGGCACCACCATCACGGTAAATCCCGTGGCCACGCCCACGCTGGCCTACGGGGCCAGCAGCTACTGCCAGAACGGCGGCAACAACCCCGGCCCCACGGTTTCGGTGGCGGGCGGCACGTTCAGCGCCCCGGCGGGCCTGAGCCTGAATACGGCTACCGGCGTTATCAACCTGGTTGCCAGCCAGCCGGGCACCTACACCGTGAGCTACTCGGCGGGCAGCCCCTATCCCGGCCCCGGCCCGGCCAGTGTCACCATCAACGCGGCCCCGAGCGCGGCGTTTGCCTATGCTTCTTCCACGCTGTGCGCCAGCGGGGGCACGGCAACGCCCACGATTTCGGGGAC
>JAYULN010000009.1:0-2850 GCA_043763525.1 Hymenobacter sp. | reverse complement strand
CAACTTCTCATCGTTCGGCGGCTTCGTCAACCTCAAGCTCGGCTACCGCTATTTCTACGTCATCCCGGCCGTGTCGCTCTTCTACCAGAACTACGGCGACTATGCCCTGCTCAACGGCCAAAGCACCTCGCTGAGCGGCATCACGGTGGTGCCTTCGCTGGGCTTCCAGCTGCGCATTCCCAACTTCACAAAGTAGCGGAGTGGTGGGTCAGTGAATTGGTGGGGTGATGGAATGGTGGGTTGGTTTTTAGGATTGCTGTTGCTCGCGTTTGTCCAACGGCGAGCTGCCGGGGAATGTCGCGCGCATTGGCGTTCTTTGTTCCCCGTTTTTCGGAACAATTCCCCCCACCATCAATCCACCCCATGGAAGCCCCCAACCCCGAATTCATGCGCGAAGCCATTCGCCTGTCTATTGAAAAGATGCAGGCCGGGTTTGGCGGTCCCTTTGGCGCGGTGGTGGTAAAGAACGGCAAAATCATCGCCCGGGGCTTCAACCAGGTCACCAGCACCCACGACCCCACCTGCCACGCCGAAGTCGATGCCATCCGCAAGGCCTGCAAAGAATTAGGCACCTTCCAGCTCGATGGCTGCGACCTCTACACCAGCTGCGAACCCTGCCCCATGTGCCTGGGAGCCATTTATTGGGCCCGGCCCCAGCGGGTGTTCTACGGCAACACCAAGGCCGACGCGGCCGCCATCGGCTTCGACGACCAGTTCATCTACGAAGAGCTCGACCGCCCCATGGCCGACCGCCAGCTGCCCATGACGCAGCTGCTGCGCGACGAGGCCCTGGCCGGTTTCCAGGCCTGGACGGAACTGGAAGGCCGCACGGAGTATTAAGGCAGAGGAAATTAGTACGTCATGCCGAGCGCAGCGAAGCATCTTTACCGCGCAACGCATACCAATCGACTGGATTTACTACCCCGGTAAAGATGCTTCGCCGCGCTCGGCATGACGTGCTTTAGCAATTACGAATTACCATAATGATAGAATTTTACCTCAACGACCAGCCCATCCGCACCAGCGAGCCGCCGGCCAGCGCGCTGCTCGATTTCGTGCGCTACCACGAGCACCTGAAGGGCACCAAAATTGGCTGCCGCGAGGGCGACTGCGGGGCCTGCACCGTGCTGGTGGGCGAGCTGAACGCCGACGGCCAGACCGTGAGCTACCAGAGCATGACCAGCTGCCTCACGCCGCTGGGCAACGCCCACGGCAAGCACATCGTGACGGTGGAGGGCATCAACGCGGCCGGCAACCAGCTCACACCCGTGCAAAAAGCCATTGTGGATGAAGGCGGCTCGCAGTGCGGCTTCTGCACGGTGGGCTTCGTGATGTCGCTGACGGGCCACAGCCTGAGCACGCAGCCGGCCACCGAGAAAAGCACCATTGCCGCCATCGACGGCAACATTTGCCGCTGCACGGGTTATAAGAGCCTGGAGCGCGCCGCCGCCAAGCTCACCGCTGAACTAGAAAGCCGTCCGACCGAAAACGCGCTGGCCTGGCTCAGCGAAAAGCAGTTCGTACCTGGCTACTTCGCCGAAATCCCGGCCATGCTCGCGAAGCTGCGGCCCGATGAATTCAACGCAACTGAAGCTTCTTCAGCGGCAATAGCAGCTTCTGCCGCGGCCCATGCCAACGGCGGCAGCACCGTTTCGAACTCGCCCAACGGCCATGCCCAAAGCCAGAACGACCTCGGCCATTCACCCAATCATCCCTTTGCCCATGCACTCCTCGGCGGCGGCACCGACCTACTGGTGCAGCGCCTCGAAGAGCTGCGCGAGCAGCCCGTGCGCCTGATTTTCGACCAAAGCGGCCGGCGTGGCATCCGCCAGGAGGCGGCCGGCCGCGTGGTGCTGGGCGCGGCCACCACGGCCAGCCACCTGCTCGAATCGGAGCTCATGCGCGGCCTGCTGCCTAACCTGTCGCAGTACCTGAAACTGGTGTCGAGCACGCCCATCCGCAACATGGGCACGGTAGCCGGCAACTTTATCAATGGCTCGCCCATTGGCGATTTGACGATTATGTTCCTGGCGCTGGGGGCTTCCATTTCCCTGCTGAACCCAACCGGCACCACCCGCGAGCTAGCCCTGCCCGACCTCTACCTCGGCTACAAAAAGCTGGCGAAAGCCACCGACGAGCAGGTAGTGGAAATTAGTTTCCCCGCGCCCCAACCCGGCGACTTTTTCAACTTTGAGAAAGTATCCAAACGCACCCACCTGGACATCGCCAGCGTGAACTCCGCCGCCTGGCTGCAAGTCGAAAACGGCCTTATTACGGAAGCCCGCGTCTCGGCCGGCGGCGTGGGGCCAGTGCCGCTGCTGTTGGCCCGCACCAGCGCATTGCTGGTGGGCCGCGAGCTTTCCACCGAAACGGTGCTGGCCGCCAACGCCGTGATGCAGGAAGAAATCAGCCCGATTTCGGACGTGCGCGGCACAGCTGACTACAAGCGGCTGTTGTTGCGCCAGCTGCTGTGGGCGCACTTCCTGAAGTTTGCGCCGGAATTGGCAGTGGAAGCAGTATTGTAAATTTTAGTAGCGTCGCCCTCCGCGTTCACCTCCCCCCCCCCCGGCCCCCTCTCCTGCGCAGAGGGGGAGCCAGACGATTTCCGTCTGGGGCATGGCCGGTGTCCCCTCTCCGCAGGAGAGGGGGTCAGGGGGTGAGGTGATGCCAGAACAACAACCCCATGAACCACCTCGACCCTCAGCGCCACGTTCGCGGCGAATCGCAATACCTCGACGACGTGCCCACCCAGCAGGGCACCCTGTTCGCAGCTGTTTTCGAGAGCCCGCTGGCCCACGGCGTGCTTAGAAGCCTGGACCTGAGCGCCGCCCTGGCCGCGCCCGGCGTGGC
>JAYULN010000008.1:0-7063 GCA_043763525.1 Hymenobacter sp. | reverse complement strand
CGTCACTCCAGCATTGGCTATTTAAAGCCTTATCAGTTTCACCAAAAACAACTTAACAACATCACCCTATTCTCTCCTGCTTAACTAGACCACCCCAGTTGACTCAAATGGCTAGCAATGCCCAATTCAAGGTGGACGCACAAGGTGCCAAAACCGGATTGATTGCCGCTACGGCACAAACCTGGAGTACCGCCGTCCCCGTGCTCGGCACCGCACCCGCCACTCCCGAAGCCCGTGGTTCACAAACTAACATTTGGCGGCCGCAATCCGCTTATTTTTGGTTGCCCATTACAGCTACCGACAATGGTCTGACGACCTTGACCGGCCCGAACGCTTACGCCGATTTTTTTACTGGAGGGGCTTCGGCATTGTGGAAGAAAACGTCCGAGACCACTCTGTATGACGTGTACTCTAATGCTTTGGAGGCAACGGATATCAATGGAAAGTATGTAGCCACAAAAAAGGGTTACGAGCAAAGCCGGGTATTTATGACGGGAGGGCCAGCCTCGTACAACGAAATCGTTTATACTGGGTTGGAGGATGCCACGCGTCCCGATGGCACTCTGAGGCGCACCGATGGCTTCCTGAGCGGCGGGATAGGCTTGGTTGCGCCTTTTTCATCTGCCAGCGATGCAACCATCTTTACCGATGCTGCCCAAACGACCGGTAAAGTTCACACCGGCACTAAAAGCTTGTGCTTGAAATCGCAGAAGCATGGTCTTTCCTATAACGTGCCGATGGCCGCCGTACAGCCTGATAAAGCTTATCGAGTCAGCGTTTGGGCCAATCGTCCTGAAGCGCAAGTATACTATTGGGTCAACGGCGTGCAACGCGGCATCATCGGTGGCACTGCAGTGAAACAGGCGAACGGCTGGTACCTTCTGGACCTGACAATACCACCCATTGGTCCCAATAATACTTCTTTCAGAATTGGCTGCTACAACAGCGGAGCCGTTGAGGCTTACCTGGATGATTTTCGTTTTCAGCCAATTGACGCGCAATGCACCGCCTACGTCTATAAGGAGAGCACGGGGCAGCTCACCGACTTGCTGAACAATGACAATCTATTCACCCATTACCAGTATGATGCAGCGGGCCGCTTGATAAAGGTGTCCCGTGAAACCCTAAAGTACAGCACCAAACTGGTCGGTGAATACAGCTACCAATACGGTTCCTCTCGCCCGGCGCTTGAGGAGGTGACGCTCACGGTGTCAGTTCCCTCCGTAAGCCGAAGCGTCCAGGTTGCAGTCTCGCTGCCTTCGGCCTTGAGTGGCACGAGTACCATTCAGTACAGCCCTGGAAATGGCATTCCTTACGCACCGGTAGCCAACACCGCCTTCACCTACACCTACGCTGCTCCGGGAACCTTCTGGATGAGGGTTAAGGTGACTGATAGCGCCGGCAACCAACGAGAGCTTGTGAAGAAGGTAATCGTCTTTTTTTAGTGTACCCCGGAGACTGAAGCTATGAAGAAACTTTTATTCTACCTTTTGCTACTGGCATTGTGGAGCAACACGTTGCCCGCCGTTGCTCAGACTTCTGATATTACGGGTGAAATGAACGTCGTTCTTGGGCAGAGCTACAGTTATGTCTATACAGGAATGAATTGCGGGGATTCGAATAATTCCTTAAAATGGGATGTAAAGGGGGGGACATTTACAACCGACAGTTACGGCGGTATTGTTGTGACATGGGATTGCTCAGCAGTAACTCGGGAAATATCGGTTGACGTTGCTGGGGAAGCATATGATTACGAATACGGTTATTGGTACCCAACTTACTGCGGCAGTTATTCCCTGACAGGTTTTAATGTTGTTCCCCCAACAGCGGGTACTATAGCACTCGTAAATAATAATTTTTATTATTCCCCTACCACCAACGAAGTATGTCCTAACCAACCCTTTACCCTTATATACTCTGAAGCTATTGGTGTGCAGCAGGTCACTTGGTCGAAATGGGATGGCGCAAATTGGCAAGCCATTGGCGTATCATATGGGCCAGACTTTGCGGTTAATCTGTCCAGCATAACAAGCACGACCCTTTATAAGGCGCAGCCCGCCGCTTGCAACGGGGTATTGCTTGCCAATCAACAGATTACCATTACTGTCCGCGACCTATTATTAGCCCGTGGTGTGGTGCTTGGGTCAAGGGATGTATTGTTCGGAAACAATGCTGGAACGGTCACCTTTGCTGATTTTCAAGGCTCTATACTCAACTGGCAACGCTCGGAAGATGGGGGGGCAACGTGGGCTGATATGGCAGAAACGGGAGAGGAATTGTCCTACGTTGATTTGACTACCACCACTCAATTCAGAGTTAAATCAGTATTATACAATTGTGCGTATCTTGAATCCCTTCCTTGCACCATTCGGGTTGGAGAAGGTGGTCTTAGCTGGGTAGAAAGCAAGACCTATAACGCGAACAACCAACTAGTCGGCAATGCGCGCTCCTATTATGACTTGTCTGGTACGTTACGACAAAGCCAGGCGAGGAATCTCTCTCAGGGCAAAGTACTGGCTACCCAACCGCTATTCAGCCGTTACGACCAAGCCGTCGGCACGACGCTGGCGGCTCCAATAGTCGAAACGGATTTTACTTATAAACCTAGATTCATTACTCCCGCCGGGACGGCTTCAATTCCGTACAATTACAACCACTTTGATGGCAGCGCCCTCAACAGTCCGGTTTCGGTGGGCACCAGTGTGGGTACACTGGGCTGGTACTACAGTTCCAACAATACATTAGAACCCAATACTGCTGTTACCTCCTTCCCTTACTCCCGCTCAGAGGAGGCTCCCGATGGCAGTACTGGTGTCGTGCGCTCTTCTGGGGTGGGCGAAATATTTAGAATGGGCC
Organism: Hymenobacter sp.; assembly: GCA_043763525.1. Taxonomy (GTDB): domain Bacteria; phylum Bacteroidota; class Bacteroidia; order Cytophagales; family Hymenobacteraceae; genus Hymenobacter. The sequence continues at coordinate 4,207 of JAYULN010000008.1, read as the reverse complement.
AGGGCAAAGAGAGTGTGCAAGGCACATTCTCCGTTCGTTCCGAGCTTAATACGTACGCACAGCTGCGCAACCGGTACTTCCCGGCCGCTGTAATCGGGGAGCAGGTTACTAGCCTGAGCACCGCAGCTACCCAACAGGTCGGAATCAATTCAAACGGGCAGAAAACCGTTTCATTTCAAGACAAGGAAGGGCATACGGTGATGGTGGCTCGACCCGGTCATGCCAATGGCTGGGAAAACGTAACCAATACGGTGGAGATAGGTTGGCCGTATTGCTTTACCAAAAACGATAACGAACGCTACGAAGCCCCGGTAATCGAAGCAACGGCCGATATCAAAGTATATGATGTTAATAACACGTTGATATTCGAGGGCCACGCCCGTGATTACAGCCTGAGCACCTACACGGCATTTTGTCGCATTTACAGCAATGAGCCCTTTCGGATAGTCACCTGCACTAGACTTAATGCAACGACCAATCAGCAAATAGCGGCAGTTCCCAATTGCGAATTGCTTCCGATTAAGCGCGAGGCCTATGCTTTTTTCAATTTTTACACCTTCGAACCCGGAAGCACAACGGTTACCAATCAAATAAGTGGTTCCGATTACACGGTGATAAATAGCGTCACCGGGGCTGAGGTCACTAGTTCGTTCAAAAACAACGCAACCATTCCCGCTGGATTGTACCAAATCAGGATTGAGAAAGGGGCAGTGCTTCTACAGTACACCAATTCTTACCAGGACATTAGCTATAGTTTCTACAACCAGAAGGGGCAGCTTGTTGGCAGCATCGCTCCCAACGGTGTGAAGCAGCTCTTAGTACTCCCTTCTCCTCCCATCACGGGCCTACCGTCCGACAACCTCCCCAGCAACTTGGCCACCGGCCTGGTTGTGTGGCTACCCTTTAACGAAGCTGCTGGCGGAACAGCGAGTGACGTAACGTCCAACCACCGTAATGCCAGCCTCATTGGGACCACATGCGTTTGGAAGCCGGCGGATGGTATAAAACAGGGGGGACTAGAATTGACCGGTTCAAGCTACGTATACGTCCCGCTGGCCTGGCAACCCACCGCCTTCACCGTGTCGTGGTGGACCAAGCCGTACCAGCACTTCCCTTACAACCAAATGGTCGCCGCCGACCGGGGTTGGGGAGGGTTTATGTTCCATACTGACTGGAACGGCGAAGCCTATGTCGGCACGGACTTAGCCAACCGCATCGTGTTGGGAGCAAACACGGTGGAGCTCAATACCTGGCAGCAGTTCACATTCACCTTCGATGGACCCAACGGAGGCGAAGGGCGGCTGTACAAAAACGGCCAGCTGCTAGCGACAAAATCCGGGATGGCTGCCCCGGCAGCCTGGCAGTACTTCACGTTCGGGACCGGCCCAGGGGGCAATCCGAGCGAAGGATTGCTGGATGATTGCCGGGTATACGACAGGGCGTTATCGGATGCCGATGCCAAGGAGCTATATCAAGCCAAACTCCCCTTTTTCACCAGCTACGAGTATAATACCCGCGGGCAGCTGACCGCGATAAATGAGACGGATGCGGGCCGCACCGAATATTACTACCGCACCGACGGCAAGATTCGCTTCTCTCAAAGCGCCAAGCAACGGCCTGCCGGTTATTTCTCCTATACCAACTACGATGACATCGGACGGCCCGTTGAGTCCGGCGAGTGCCGGCCGGCGGTTTCCAGTTACTTCGCGACCATCTCCGCCTCGGCTACCGTTCTCGAAAGCATCACGTCCCGTGGCAACTTTGCGCTCGACCAGCCCCGTAAGGAAGCGGTGGTCACGACCTATGACCTGCCGGTGGCATTGCCAGCCTTGAGCGGCACCTATACGCAGGATTTTCTCGCGGGGCGGGTTTCCAACACCGCGAAGTACAGTTCCTATGTGCCTCAGCAGGGCCTGGGGAATTCCATGGCCCAAACGTGGTTCAGTTACGACGACCAAGGCCGGCCGAAGTGGGTGGTGCGCCAGCGCCAGCTTTCCACCCAATTCACGTACACGCTTGATTATGACTATGACCCGAACGGCAAGATTCTGTCCGTTTGCTACCAAAAAGGTGTGCCTACTTCGCGCTTTACGCATTACTACGACTATGATGCTGACCAGCGGCTGAACGAGGTGCGAACCAACACGGCTGTTCCGACCGATTTAGCGGTTCCCCGGCTGCTGCAGGCTTCGTATGCCTACTATTTGCATGGCCCGCTAAAACGAGTTGTAATTGGCGGGCTACAAGGCGTTGATTACCTATACACCGCGCAGGGGTGGCTTAAGTCCATCAACGGAGTTCAGGCGGGCAGCGACCCGGGCAATGATGGGCCAGGTACTGGCTTACTGCCCGATTTATTCAGCCAGGAATTGGAATACTACGCCGGTGATTACGCCTCCTCCTTACGCCCCCAAGGCTCCTTTTCTTCTGCGGGCAACCACCCCGAGCGGTTCGACGGCACCCTCCGCGCCCTGGCGTGGCGTACCCCGAGCCATCCCGGACTTCATGGGTATGCGTACCGCTACGACGAGCGCGGGCAGCTGAGCCAAGCTGATTACGGGCAGCCGCTGCCCGGCACGACTGGCAGCTTGGCATTTACGGCGGACCCGGCCGGGCGTTATAAGGAAGGAAACCTTGACTACGACCCCAATGGCAACCTGTTGGCACTCCAGCGTACGGACCGGCTCGGGGCCGCGTTGATGAACATCAATTACCAGTACAGTGGCACCAACAACCAGCTAAGGCGGGTCCGCAACCCCACCGCTCCCACTACCCCGGTTATTGATTACACCTATGATGCGCTCGGCCAAATGACCTCCCAGGCGGAGTCCGGCGCGACCAAGTATTTTGAGTACGACGTGAGCGGCAAAGTGACGGATGTCTATTGCAACGCCACAAAAACCGACCGTTTGGCCCAGTATGCGTACGATGAATTTGGTCAACGCATTCGTCAAGTTACTTACACCGCCCAGGGAGTAGCCACCGCTACGGAGTTTGACCGCGATGCCAGCGGCAATGAAGTAGCCTCTTATTATTTCGACCCGCAAACCAGCGGCCTCCGCTTGGCTGAGCAGCCCATTTACGGGACAACACGGGTTGGGGTGCTGCGGCAGCCCCGAGGGCAGGAACCCGGGGCACAGCTCTATGAGCTGAACGACCAATTGGGCAATACCCGTGTCGTATTCCAGGCACCCCGTACGGACACCTATGTCCTGACCATGGAAAACGGCCGGACTACCCAAGAGGCGCAGGATTTCCCAACCCCCGACGCGACGACCTACAACCAGGTCAGAAGTCCCGATGCGGCCCGGCAGGCTTCCCCTTACGGCCAAAGCTACTCCATGTTATTATCGGCACGCGTAGGACCTGGGAAAAAGTTGGCTGTGGCCCCCGGCGACCGTGTGCTCCTGGAGGTGTATGCCGCGTACCCTTCCGGGTATGGTCCTATTCAGGGGCGTTCAATTCTGTCAAGAGGCTTATTGCTGGGTGCTGTAGCCCCAAAGCCGCAACTGCGGGTGGCGGAAACCAGTGGGGCTCGCCCATTACCGGCCTGGCAACAGTTGCTGGGCCAAGTATCTGTCGGGCTGGCCATCCCCCTTTCTTCTCCCCCTACTAAAGCGGCAGGCACGATCAATCGACCACCGATTGGCCCGCCCGATGCATCGCTGCAATACCGGCTCCGCCTAGTGCGAGACCAGAGTATTGTGCGCACTGGTACGGCCCGAGTATCGTTTAATGCCGCTGGCTACTGGGAACTGCTGAACTTAGACGTGACGGTTGATACCGAGGAGCCCGCAGAGTTGGAAGTATGGGTCCAAAACAACGATTTTACCGGCGTTTACTTTGATGACCTGCGGATTGAGCAAAAAATTGGCCCCATTGTGCAGGAAAACCATTTCTATGCCTTTGGGCAGCGCAACGAAGGACTCAGCTGGACGCGACAGTACCTGCGGGGGTACGGACGCGGGTATCAAGGACAAAATACCCGCTTTGATGAAGAAACTGGGTACGACAATTTTGAATTGCGAATGTATGATTCGCGCCTTGGAAGGTGGACTTGCAAAGACCCACTACAGCAATACTTTTCACCATACCTTGGTATGGGTAATAAGTAGTCGGACATAAGTATTCGGTAGTAAGACCCAATGTTAAATCTTGATTGACAGCACTTTGATGTCTGACTACTGACTGCTTAATACTGGCTACC
>JAYULN010000007.1:0-2864 GCA_043763525.1 Hymenobacter sp. | reverse complement strand
CCATCCGGGCGGCCTACCTCAGCTGGCAGCAAACCGGGGCGCGGGCCACCTGGCAGGTGGGCCTGCGGGGCGAGCAGACAACCGCCCAGGGCGTGCAGGAAGTGGGCAACCAGCGTTTTGACCGGCAGTATGGACAATTGTTTCCCAGCGCTTCGCTCAAGTACACGTTTTCGCCCCGGCACGAGCTGACGCTGGCGCTGAGCCGCCGCCTCGACCGCCCCGGCTACGACCAGCTCAACCCGTTTCGCATCTACCTCAACGCCACCACCTACCGCTCGGGCAACCCGGCCCTGCTCCCCCAAACCAGCTACAATGCCGAAGTAACGCACACGTACCGGCAAAAATATACCGTCGGCCTCAGCTACGGCAATACCCAGAATCCCATCCTGATAGTGGTGCAGCCCGCCACCACCACGAGCCGCTTCGTGCTGGCCCGCCCCGTTAACCTGGGTGCCCAGCACTACGCCGCCCTAACGCTAACGGTGCCGCTAACGCCGTGCAACACCTGGTCGATTTACAACAGTGCCGTTTTCTACTACAGCCGTTTTACGGGCGAATTGGCCGGCACCACGCTCAACCGGGCTATGCCGTCGGTTAATCTAAGCAGCACGCATACCCTCACGCTGGGCCGGGGCTGGAGCGCCGACCTGAGCGCCACCTACCAGTCGCCCGAAGTCTACGGCTTCATTACGTCGCGTGCCAACGGCGACGTAACCATCGGGGCCCAAAAAAGCCTGTTGAAGGGCCAGGGCACCCTCAAATTTAACGTCACCGACCTCGTGTACACCAACCGGAATATCGCCACTTCCACCTACGACAACTACGTGGATAGCTTCACGCAGAGCCGGGATTCCCGGGTCGCGACCCTGTCGTTTGGCTACCGCCTGGGGAGCGGCCAGGTCGCCGCCCGCCGCCGCGCCGATGGGGCGGAAGAGGAAAAGCGGCGGGCCGGCGGCCAGTAAAAGTCTGCGCCAAAAGAGTTGGGGGAGCCTGACCAACCACCCCTGGCTTTCCTGCCGGCAATATTGCTCCGCGACGAGCAGGCCGCCCGCCACGGGTGTTATCACACCGACCCCCTTCCCGAGCAACCAGCCCGACTCTTCTGCCTGGGTCGGGGGACGTGCAGTTGCTGGCGGGCTACCGCCCGGGCCTGCTCACGGGCGGGGGCTTTGCTGTTACATGTTAGAAAGTGTAACGCGGTTGGGCCGGGCCGGCTTGCCCACGCCCGGTGGGCGACCTACGTTTGCGGCCGGTCTTTACCCCCAGGGCCGCGGCAAATGGCATCAGCGGACGAAAGCAGGCGTGCCCTCGCGGCATTCAATCGGCTGCCGCCGCCCGCGCAGCTCACCTACGTCTGGGCGCAGGGCTACTACCTGGCGGCCCGGCCGGCGGGCGCGGCCGGCGTGGTGCGCGTGTATCAGGTGCAGGTGGGCATCTTTTTCGTGAAAATCTACTTCCCTAGCCCCTCCGATTTTGAAATCCCGCGTGCTTTCCACGACCCCGTCTATTTGCAGCCCTACCTCGACCAGATTGACCTGGCCGGTTTGCTGAGCCATACTCGTCGCGAAGTGAATTGCGAATAAAGGCTTAAAATGGTGCAATGGTTGTCTCCCTTTCCGCTAGCGAACGGCAATTACTGCGGCAAGCGCAAGGTACCTGCCGGGGCAAGGCGGGGTACGTGCCGCTGACGGGGCTCCTTCTGCTTGACCGGGGGCGGACCGTGGCCGCTATTGCCGAGGACCTGGGCCTGGCCGAGGCCATGGTGTACCGCTATGCGCAAACCTGCCGTTTGAAGGGCCTGGTGGGCTATCTGGCCGCCGAGCAGCCGGGCTACTGGGACCTGCTGAGCAGCGCCCAACTCGCGGGCCTGTGCCAGGAACTGGACCAGCGGCGCTACCCCGATTGCCGGCTCATCGCCGAGTGGCTGGCCGATACCGTACGACGTGCGCTACTCGGTTTCGGGCCTGACGGACCTGCTCCACCGACTGGGCTACTCCTACAACCTGACCACGGCCGTGCCCTGTGAGGCCGATGCGGCGAAGCAAACGGCTTTTCTCACCCATACGCCGGCCCCGTTGCTGGCCCAGGCGGCGGCCGGGGAGGCAGTGGTTTATTTTGCCGGTGCCGCCCACAACACCCACAACACCCGCGCCACCCACGTGTGGACCCAAACGGGCCAAAAACGGCCCCTGCTCACCGTCAGCGGCCGCGAACGGGTCAATCTGAATGCCGCCCCCAACGCCCACTGCCCCACCCAGGCTCACCCAGGCTCACCTCGACGGAAACGACTGCGTCAACGCCCAGCGCACCCAGCGCCTCTACGAGCAACTGCTCGCCGCCCACCCCACCGGCCCGGTATACGTCATCTGCGACAACGCCCGCTACTACAAAAACAAGGCGCTCAACGCCTGGATGGCTAAAAAACGCCTCGTGCAGGTCTTCCTGCCGACTTATTCGCCCAATCGGAACCTGATTGAGCGGCTGTGGAAGTTTCTGCGCCAGAAAATCATCGACACGGCCTTTTACCGCACCAAAGGCCTATTCAAAGCGGCCGTCCTCGATTTCTTTGACCGACTCCCCGTGTTCGGCGAAGAACTCGCGTCCCGCACGACCCTGAAATTTCATATTATCGACTCGCAAAGCAATTCGTGACGAGTATAAGCGCTGCTTAGCCTGATTTCTGACCTGTTGCCACCCAGGCATCAGGCATCAGGCATCAGGCATCAGGCATAAATTATGCGCCCGGCGGCCTACGCTGTCGGCGGGGGCACCGGAAACGACACGGTACTGATTGAGAAGAGAAGACGGTCTGGCCCGCCACTTGACGGATGTCATGCGATGCGGCAATTCTTGTCATGGGAGGG
>JAYULN010000006.1:0-1048 GCA_043763525.1 Hymenobacter sp. | reverse complement strand
ATGTGCTGACGCTCTACAATTTTGATGAGGCGTTGCGCTCCCTGATTTTCAAAGGCATTAGCCCGATTGAAGTGGCACTGCGGGCGCAACTGGCTTATCAGGGGGCTATAAAGGCCGGGCCATTTTGGTATAAGGACCGACAATACACCTTGGGACGAACCGATAGCAAAGGCCAGGATATTCACAATGCCAACGTTCGGCACATTCGAAAGGAAGTAAAAAGGTCGGGCGAAGCTTTCATTAAACATTATTTCAGCAAGTATTCCTCGCCCGCTTTGCCACCGGCCTGGATGGTTTTCGAAGTAGTATCATTCGGGACGTTGTCGAAAGTGTTTACCCATTTGAAGCCGGCTATTACCAACGATGTAGCCCGATTTTTCGGGGTCGGTTAGCCAATTTTGGTGAGCTGGATTACGGCCCTGTGCAACATACGCAACCGCTGTGCACACCACAGCCGCGTCTGGAACCGCAAGCTAACCGTACGCCCGACGCTGGCCGTAAAACAGCCGGTATATGCGTGGCCAGCTAATGCTTCGTCGCTTCCAAATGCCGATTTATATGGACTGCTGGCCTGCATGGTTTATCTGCTAAGGGCTGTTGATGCACCAACTGCCGCCGCATTCATCCAAGAGTTGAAGCAGCTGCTACAATCATTCGCGGCGGTTTCGACGCAGGAAATGGGTTTTCCTGTTGGTTGGGAGCAAGATGCCTTCTGGCAATAGGGAAGAAACGCCAGCTTCCCCAGCCGCTGCGGCCCTGGGGGCGGCGGGGTGGCGGGGTGGCGCGCGTTAGGGCCGGGGCGGCGCTTTCGTATCTTAGCCACATGGAAACTGCTGCTTCATCGGCGCATCCGCGCATCACCCTCGACCCGAACATCTGCCACGGGTCGTACCCGGCAGGGCAGCCCACCGTGCGCGGGCTGCGCTACCCGGTGCAGAACGTGCTCGAATACCTGGCCTCCGGCATGACGGAGGCCGAAATCCTGGCCGACTACACCGATTTGGAGGCCGAGGACCTGCGCGCCTGCCAGGCCTATGCTGTTAGCGTT
>JAYULN010000005.1:0-7130 GCA_043763525.1 Hymenobacter sp. | reverse complement strand
TATCAGGCGCACCACCAGCAATGGGCGCCCTACCTGCGGCAATTGCTCCAAAAACCACTTATCCAAGCGCTTGTGTAGGCGTGTGCGTAAGTCCTATAAATGTAGACCGTGTCGCCGGTCCTTAACCCGGCCAGCATCCGGTCGAGTTCGGGCCGCGCTTTCGTGGCCCCGGATGCTTTCTCTTGGAAGATGGTTTCACAGCCGGCCTTGTTAAGGGCATCGAGTTGTAGTTCCAGATTCTGGTCGCGGGTCGAGACGCGGGCGTAGCCAATATTCATCGTTAAAGTACAGGTTTCTCATCACGAAGATACCATTATTTGTACTTTGATTGCTGAACAAGTTTTCTGAACCGATTCCGTCAGTTTGGGGTAGCATTTGTGATGGGCCAACATCCTGACTGACTTGTACAGTTAAACGAGGATTTTAATTTTAGAAAATGTAGTGTTAGCTAAGTTCAGCAAACTGAGGTAGTCTAGGAAAAACGGGCAGCATGAAATCCTAACCTACGCTACCCATTTTACTTTGACCACCTCAGTTCCCGCTTTTTATGTAAGCCAAGAAGTATCTACATGCCTCATCCTCAGTGAGAAAAACCCTCAGGTTTTTTTTCTCGCCTCTTTCGCTATAATACACTGCCCATCCTGTGGCGGTTTTACCTAAAGTGATGGTATCGTCCAAGAGTCCTCCGTTTAGATACCAACCATGATACCCTCCTGCGATAAGCTCTTGCTCTAAAGAAATCGTATTCATTATGTGAAGATTTAAATTTTAAAGCCTTTTTATAAAGCCTTGTTTGATTAGTTCATTTATTGACATCGGCAATTTGTACTGCATACCACCTCCAGGCTGCCCAAACCATGGAGCTGCTGGTCCGCCCATTACCTTAAATGGCCTGAGTACTTCAAACTGATTGTAAGGCTTTAACATTGTGCCAGGTGCTAAAGCCCTCCCATCGACGCCAACAGATGCTGGTACTGGCATACCTCCTTCCACTGGGGAAGCATAACCGCCAAAATCACTGCCAAAACGGTCAATTACGTCTCCTGTGTTAACGTTAATTTGTGCTGGGTTGCCTTCAAACCCATCGTTGGGTGGCCATACCGTTTCCGTTGGAAAATCAAAAACAGGGTGCTCAACAGTTACTGCTCCAGACCTTGTATAGAAACCAAACTCATCATTAAAGATAAGGCTTCTGCTGAAACCTTGTTTCAAGGTTAGTGCTTTGCCGCCAAATTCCCCTTTGATGAATTTCAACTTGTCACCCAGACTGCTTATACCCTGCGGCTTCCAACCCGACCAAAAATTACGCCCTCGAATCAGAGAAGACGCACCCCCAAGAAGGCCACCCGTAATGGCCCCTCCTATGCCCCCAATTAGCGCTTCACGACCTGCCTGGCCCCAATCACCTTTGCTGTCGTAGAGGCCATTTGCTAATCCGCCCACCGCGCCGCTAGATGCCCCCCAGAATGCTCCGGCAACGGCTCCGGTGCCTAAAAGAGGCGCTAACAAAAAGGCTCCGCCCCCAGCCAATCCCCCGACTACAGCACCTGAACCGGCATAAAAGAGCAAATCGCCTACTGAGTGAATGCGTCCACGGTTTGCTATTGTATTTGCCACCCCCCCAATCGCCGCTCCAACTATAATAGCAACAACAATAACAGGCAGAATCCGCCCGTCGGGGTCCACATGCGACACCGGGTTGTTGAGGCAATAGTTGTAAGGCGACCACCCCGGCGTTGCTTCCGCCGCAGGGTCGCTGTTGACCCATCGACCGATTTGCGGGTCGTACATACGGTAGTCAAACTCTACCCATTCCAACCCGCCGTCGCTTACCCGGTCCTTGTCGCTGAATTGCTGCTTGGAATCTGGCGAGCCCACCAACTCAATATTGGTCAGGTTCTGACCAAACGGGTCGTACTCGTTCTCCTGCACAATCATGTCGGCATCCGCCGCAACCCTCAAGTCGTCAAACCACACATCCTGCGCTGAGCCATTTTGCAGGGAAACTTGTACGTAGCCGTCTTGATCGGCTTTGAATTCCAAGGCAAGCCGTTGCCAGTTAGAAGCCTCTCCTTTTTCCAAGTACCGCACCTTGCTGGCGACCAAGTTGCTATCCTGGTCGTAGAAATCGTACTTCAAGCTGGCCCGAGGCACCTCCTCTTTGTGAAACAGGTGGGGCACCGCCGTCCAGGCGACCGCTAGGCCAGCAAATAGTTTGGGCAGTAGCCCCGTTTTGGGCGGCTGGACGGCTCCATTTTCCAAGGTGGCACCCGGCGATTGCATTTCGGCCAGCATCGCCACAGGAACTACCACGGGCAAAGCACCCCCTTTTCTCGAACTGTCGTACCGCCCGTACACCTCTACATGGATACTATCGCCGGCCTTTACTGTTAACGATGTGTTAGGACCAAACATACGCTGGCTCTGGCCGGCGTTCAATCGTGCTGCGTAGTCTCCTGTACGTGCGTGGCTTGGATCATATTGGCGCGTTGCCTGAATGCCCTCAAACTGCTCTTCTTCCGTGGTGCTATTAGTTTGCTCCATGGAAGCCCGCATCAACGTAGTACCCTTCTCCCGAAAAGCCAGGCGCAAGCTGCCTAACTGGTCCCGGATGTGGAACTCCTGTACCCACTTGTCGCCGGTGCGGTTGGGCTCATAAATTGCCCGGCCGGTGGGCGTGGCTACAAAAACATTGGGGCCTTGGCCATAGACGAAGCCGTCAACGTATTGGCTTGTAACTGTATAACCGAAGCTCTTGTTTGTGGCGTTTCGGGTATAGCTTCGATTAAGTTTCTGTCCTGTTGCGGTGTACGTATAAACAATTGTTCCTCCCCTTAATTCAATTTGAGTGGGTAAATTAAGCTCGTTGTAAACGACGTTAATACCTTTGTTTATATCACTAGTAGTATTTCCGTTCGCATCATAAATGTATTCTGCACCGCGTGCTTCGAGGTCTTCGAAATCATTGGGTGCTGCTGAAACACCCGCTGCGTCGCTAACACTATATAGTTTGTTGCCATCGTACTGGTAAGATAATTGGTCAATTCGCCCGAACACCGGAGCACTTACAGTTCCAGAGATTTGACCGTTCCGATTCAGTTGAAGAATATTACCGTTCAGGTCGTATTGGATGCCACTAGTCGTAAAACGACCCGTGGCGGCGGCATCATCCTTTTCACCTGCCCAACCGCTGCCGTTCCACGCCGAATAGTTGGCATATGTCAGGCGGTCGGCTTTGTCGTACTGGTAGACGTAAGAACGCAACACATTGTCTCGCAAGCTATGCCAGGCACTTACAGCTATGGAACCATTGTAGCGCGGCGTTGCCGAACCCACCATCAGGTCAGTATCGTATTTGAGTTCCAAGCCAAATAAATCGCTTTTGGCATCGGGGTCAGCATTTGGTGCAACGCCCGTGGTGAGGCTAGCACTATTTAAGTCACGATTGTTGATGTGTGTTAGCCAGCCCCGCAGGTTGTAGCGATAGTCAACCGACTGCAAAAAAGTGCTCGGTGCGGAACTGGATACCCCCAATTTTGCATCGACTAGTTGTCCTAACTCGTTGTATTCATTTTGCGAGAGCAACACTTCGTTACTGGTACCACTGCTGCGGTCGAACCAAGCGTATAGTTTCTCGAGTTGCCCGTTGTCTTTGTAAACGTAGCGAGACCGAATGGTGTGCGTGGGCCCGCTTGAAACATTGTGGGTTAAGTGCGTCTTTAAAACCTTGCCTGAAAAATCAGCAAACTCATACTGATAAGTCATGCGACTTACGCCGCCGAGCTGATTCTGCGTTTTCGACTGTAAGGGTCGGCCTCCATTGTCATAGTAAGTGACGCTTGTAAGCCAATTAGTGGAATTCAGTACCCGGACTTGACTAACGGTGGGTTTGCCAACCAAATTGATGGATGGACTGGTTGGACTGGTTATATCATTGGCGGCAGGCTCCTGCTCATATTGCAGAGCGCTTTGCGAACTGTCCAGATAATCATAATCATCAAAATAGCTAACAGTGAACAAGTTTTCAATTCCAATGCCGCTCGGGAAAGTTTGGTTGAGGGAGTACCCGACTCGAGCTGTTCCAATAGTAGTATTTCCCTTGATTTCGTAGCGTGAAAAGGTTCCGGCGGTGACCGCCGCTTGAATGGCATCGCTCAAGTCCTGCCGGCTGCGGGAGTCCACAATTTGCCCCGTCACCACGACCCGGTTCAGCGCATCGTACTTGTTGTAAAACCACTTGTTCTGCAGCCGCTGCACGCCGTTTTGCGAGGCCACGGGCCGGTCCCATGGGTCGTAAACGGTGTATTCCCAATCGCGGCCGGGGACTTTTTTCCCAATGGTCCGGCCGCGTTCATCGTACTGGTAGAGATATGCCCATTTATTCAAGAATGTGCTGTTGACGGCCTCGCCGTCTACGACGGCGCGTTTAACCCCTTCCGGCGAGAGGACCATGACTTGATGCCCAAAATCATCGTACGCGCAGTTCGTCACCATGAACACGCCGCTCGCCGCTTCGACGCGTTTGGCCACCGTTTGGCTGAGAAAATCCACGTATTCCAAGTACCGCCGCCCGTCCTCGTCCTTCATGTCCTGCACGTCGAGGGATTGCGCGGGCGCGGCACTAAACGTGGCGGTGCCGGTCGCTCCGTTGGCGCCCGGCTGGTACGTCCACAACACGACTTCGTTGGCCGTGTTCGTCCGCGCCACGGTCCGGTGGGTATGGCCTTGGAAGGTGGACTGGCCCGCGTTGTCGCGGGCAATCTGCCAAGCGCCTCCCGCCGCGCCTTGTTCGATGACCTGGGTACCGGGCGTATTGTCGTAGACTGTCTCGGCGTACGTTAGGTTGTTGGATTCCCGCATCACCCGGTCTGCCGAGGCATAGAACGTGCGTTGCTCCTGCAGGTAGTTGCTGCGGAATCCCCCCTTGGCAAAGCTTGTCGTCGGGGCGTTGCCGGTATAGGGCAAGTACTGACGCTCCTGATTGCCCATGGCATTATATTCAATGGGCTGGACGACGTCCTCGCCCGCAGGGCTGCTCTGCACGGCAATCTGCTGCACCGGACGCCCCATGGCATCAGTGTAGTTAATGGCCCGACTCCGCCGCGTCTGCGCCAATTCGATTCCGGACTCAGTTGTGATGCCGTCCTGCAACAGAACGTCGGTCTGGGTATAATTTTTACTTTGGCTACCGGAGGCGCTTTGCACCGTAATGCGCGTCGGCACCGACGTGTCTGGCCCGCTGCCTCCCGTCACTTTTACGCGGTAATAGCCAGCGGTGCTCACCGTCAAGGTCGGTGCGGTGCCTACAATGGCCACGTTGTTGCGGGTCCATTGATAGCTGGAATACCCGGTAGGAGCCGTTAGTGTAGCCGTAGTGCTCGGGTAAAGCGGTACAGTTCCGGTAACTGTCACCGTTGGCTGGGCGGCCACCGACGTAATCAGCACCAGCGAAAGCAACCAATGCAGAATAGCGAGTCGTTTCATAGCAGGAAAAGGTTACTTTTTGGAACCGGGACGGAAGCTCTGTTGCACTTCGAGGCAAGTGGGGCTACTGCGGTAGGTATAGAAGCCGCCGCTCAACACATCGCTGTTGCCACACCCATCCGTGACGGTGCATTGCACCTCCAACTGCCTGGGATTGCTATGGTTATAGGTGAAGGTATCGCTGGCATTGTTGGAATCTTGCCACGAATTGTTGCCCCCCGGGGCATAGTCCCGTTCTTCCCAGCGATACGTATAGTTGCCGCACCCATCGCTCGGTACTACTGTTAGCGTACCATAGCGGTCTGCCCCACTGGTGTCACACAAATCGTAGGAGGAACTGCCACTTGTTGACTGATTCAACACCAACGGGTTAGTCACTTGAACAACGAGTGTCTGCTCTATCGGATTGGCTCCTGGGGCTTCCACCACGACGGTGACCGTATATGAGCCCCCGGTCTGGTAGGTATGGGTTTGGGTGGCATTGCCCGTCGCGCTGGTGCCATCGCCAAAGTTCCAGGAGTAAACGGCCGAAGCGGGTTGACAATCCTGAATCGAAGCCGTGAGTGTAACGGCACCGCCTGGATACGCATTGCCAGTTTTTTGGACCGACACCGTGATGTCATGAGTGGACAGCGTATAGGATTTAATCCGCTTTAATATGTTTCCTTGAGCATCTTTGACCAAGGCCAGCTTATTGTTGCTGTCGTAAAAGAAATACGAAGTGACGTTGTTCTCGTTCGTGGTCGATGTTTGGCCCACGAGTGGTTGGTACGTAGACGTCGTCATGCGCGCATTCTCATGGCGAAAGCGCACTTCATCAATCAAGACACCGGAACCACTACCAATGTAGGGAAAACACTGCACCAATACGGATTGCCCGGCAGGCAGCATGGACCGCAACGTAGGGTCTTCAAAGTTGAGCACCGTTTGAAAATACTTCCATCCCACCCCTATGTTCACAGACGTGCTGCTACCATACCAAGCCACGGCACCGCTCGGGCTAGTCAACCATTGCTGGTTCCGGTTAGCCTTCACAATGGTTGCCAGTATGTAGGATGCGGCGTTGAACTGCCCAGCAGGTATTTTTGCCCAGCAGGAGAAAATGTATTTGCCGTGCTGTTGCGCCGGTGGAATCGAGAAGTGCCGACCCGGTCCGTAGACGTTGGTTGGGGTCAATCGAACGCTGCGATTACCCGTTTTGGCTTCGGTACTGTAGTCCGGAAAATACGACCACAAATCAGGGTCGTAATCTTCCTCGTAAGACGTATGACCCGCAGTCGAGACCGCTTGGTCATCGTCAGTCCCTTTGCTTACCGTACCATTTACCACCGTTGCGATGTTGTACAGCCGGTTATACCCCCAGATAGACCCCGTGGCTAGGCCGTTTTGCGGCAACACGTTGGCAACGTTGTTGCTCACGTCGTAGTCGATGGATTGTACTTTGAACTGCGGCGTTGGATTTGCGACCAAATAGTTCTTGGTGCTGGCCGGTCCCCCCAGAACATGATTAGCTGCGTTCGTCTGATAAGTATACGTTGTTTCCACCGTGCCGCGGTGAGTGGAGCCCGAACTGGGCATCAAGCTGTATTCGGTCTTCTTCAGTACGGCCGCGGTAACCTTATTAGCGGTCAACACCGCCGGGGGGG
>JAYULN010000004.1:0-1051 GCA_043763525.1 Hymenobacter sp. | reverse complement strand
CGTCTGTCGCCACCAGCGAGTATCCATCGTTTACGGCGTGGACTACCAGGGTATCTAATCCTGTTCGCTCCCCACGCTTTCGTGCCTCAGCGTCAGTGCCAGCCTAGTCAGCTGCCTTCGCAATCGGTGTTCTGGGCGATATCTATGCATTTCACCGCTACATCGCCCATTCCGCCAACCTCGACTGGACTCAAGCTCCGCAGTTTCCAGGGCAGTTCCGTTGTTGAGCAACGGGCTTTCACCCCAGACTTACAAAGCCGCCTACGCACCCTTTAAACCCAATAAATCCGGACAACGCTCGCACCCTCCGTATTACCGCGGCTGCTGGCACGGAGTTAGCCGGTGCTTATTCTCCCGGTACCGTCAGGCCCCCTCGCAAGGGGGTGGTTCTTCCCGGAAAAAAGCAGTTTACGACTCAGAAAGCCTTCGTCCTGCACGCGGCATGGCTGGGTCAGCCTCTCGGCCATTGCCCAATATTCCCTACTGCTGCCTCCCGTAGGAGTCGGGCCCGTATCTCAGTGCCCGTGTGGGGGACCAGCCTCTCAGCTCCCCTAGCCATCGTCGCCTTGGTGGGCCGTTACCCCCCCAACTAGCTAATGGCACGCAACCCCATCCGAATCCAATAAATCTTTAACCATTATGTGATGCCACACTGTGGTTTTATGCGGTATTAATCCGCCTTTCGGCGGGCTATCCCCCAGATTCGGGTAGGTTGGTTACGCGTTACGCACCCGTGCGCCACTATGGTATTGCTACCACCGTTCGACTTGCATGTATTAGGCCTGCCGCTAGCGTTCATCCTGAGCCAAGATCAAACTCTCCATTGTAAAATGTTCTACACCCCTGCGAACAGGGGCTGATGTCAAGTGCTAATCCGACTCGTAATTAACGAGTTCAATTTGATGTTACGTTCGTAATTTCTGTTGCCCTCCCTGCGGCGGACAACCCTTACTATTTGTCTTTTCCAAACATTCAAAGAACGTGTGCCAAACCCAGTTGGTGTGGCAGTGGGGCTAATGAATTAGCCGGTATTTCTTAACTTTCAATCCCC
>JAYULN010000003.1:0-1051 GCA_043763525.1 Hymenobacter sp. | reverse complement strand
CCGGCGACCAGTTCGGCGGCCTCTCGCCGATTTTCCTGCCGATGGCCATTGCGGGCATGGGCATCATCGCCTCGCTCATCGGCATTCTCTGCGTGCGGGTGAAAGAGGGCGGCAACGTGCAGGCGGCCCTCAACCTGGGCAACTACATTTCGGTGGTGGTGTCGGCCGTGGCTTCCTACTTCCTCATTATGTGGATTTTGCCGGCGGGCACCTTCACCATTCGCGGCATCAGCTTCGATGCCCTGCACGTCTTCTACGCCGTGGTGGTAGGCCTGGTAGTGGGCACCCTGATGAGCATCATCACGGAGTTCTACACTGCCATGGGCAAGCGCCCGGTGAACAGCATTGTGCAGCAAAGCAGCACCGGGCACGCCACCACCGTCATCGGCGGCATTGCCGTGGGCATGGAGTCGACGGTGCTGCCCATTCTGGTGCTGGCCGCCGGCATTGTGCTGAGCTTCAGGGCGGCCGGCCTGTACGGGGTGGCCATTGCCGCTGCCGGTATGATGGCCACCACCGCCATGCAGCTGGCCATTGATGCCTTCGGCCCCATTGCCGACAACGCCGGCGGCATTGCTGAAATGTGCGAGCTGCCCAAGGAAGTGCGCGAGCGCACCGACATTCTGGATGCCGTGGGCAACACCACCGCCGCCACCGGCAAGGGCTTCGCCATTGCTTCGGCCGCCCTCACGTCGCTGGCGCTGTTTGCCGCCTTCATGGGCACGGCGCACATCAATACCATCGACATCAGCAACGCCGACGTGCTGGCCGGCCTCTTCGTAGGGGCCATGATTCCGTTTATCTTCTCGGGCCTGGCCATTGCGGCCGTGGGCCGCGCGGCCATGGCCATGGTGCAGGAAGTGCGCCGCCAGTTCCGCGAGATTCCGGGCATTATGGAAGGCACGGGCCGGCCCGAGTACGAGAAGTGCGTGGCTATTTCGACCGCCGCTGCTATTCGCGAAATGATTTTGCCGGGCGCTATTGCCTTGCTCTCGCCCATCATCGTCGGCTTCCTGTTTGGCCCGCACGTGCTGGGCGGCCTGCTGGCCGG
>JAYULN010000002.1:0-7158 GCA_043763525.1 Hymenobacter sp. | reverse complement strand
GGGAATTACGCTGCGCTTAATGAAGAATGAGGAATTGGAAAATGAGCGAGGGTGGCCGAACTTCCTCATTCCTCATTCCTCATTCCTCATTCCTCATTCCTCATTCCTCATTCCTCAAGTTAGCCGATACATTTTTGTGAGGCGAAAATAATTTGGGACGAGCCGGAGAAATCGACGGCCGGCCGGACATCGGGCGCACCGTTTTGGGTGGCCTGCTGGCGTGGGCCGATTTGCGGACGACCACCGGGCGGCTGATTTGCCGCGGGGCCGGCACCGGGCTCCGGTGCAGCGCCACCACTTCGGTGCCTACCGCCAGCGCCAGCAACAGGAGCAGGCCAGGAAAGAAGATTCTCAGACGGATAGGCACGGGCGCTTCAATTACTATTCGAAGCTAGAGCCGGGCCTATGAAGGCGGCATGAATGCCGTGCTCGTGCCCGCTGCCGCGCTAAATTCGAGGATGAACGTCGTGCCCCGGCCCACTTCCGACTCGGCCCGCAGGGTGGCCCCGTGGAAGCCGGCAATGGTTTGGGCGATGGGCAGGCCCAGGCCGTAGCCCTCGGGCGAGCCGGGCGCATTGCCATGGAAGCGCCGGAAGCGGTCGAACAGGTAGGGCAGGTGGTCGGGCGCAATGCCGGGGCCGGAGTCTTCCACTCGCAGCGCGTAGCCGCCCGGCGCGGTGGGCCGGCCAATTACCCTTATTTGGCCGCCCTCGTGGTTGTACTTGATGGCGTTGGAGAGCAGGTTGCGCAACAGCGTGTGCAGCAGGCTGGCGTTGGCGTGGGGGCGCACGTCGTTGCCGGTCAGGTCGATGGTCAGCGTAATGTCGCGCTGCTGGCGGCGGTCGTCGAGCTCCTCGGCCACGTCGGCCACCACGGCGGCCAGGCTCACGGGCTCGTCGCGCAGGTACTGCTCGTTTTCGATGTTGGCGATGAGCAGCAGCGTGCGCACGGTGTTGCGCAGGCGGTAGAGGGTACGCTGCGACTCGACAATCTGCTGGGCGTGTAGCTCGGGCAATGTAGGGTCTTGCAGCATGTTCTCGAAGCGCGATTGCAGGATGCTGACCGGCGTGAGCAGCTCGTGGCTCACGTTGCTCATAAACTCCCGCTCCTTAGCAAATGCCGACTGCACCTGGCGCATTAGCGAGTTCAACCGGTCGTCGAGCCGGCGGAAGTCAGTGGTATCAGTGTCAATGAGTTCAAACTGAAAATCGGAAGGCTGGCGAATGCCCCGCAGCTTGCGGGTAATCAGCTCGCGCAGCGGCCCGAGCAGGTAGTGGGCAAAAGCCGCATCGGTAACCACCGTGAGCAGTGAGGCCGCCACCAGCACCCACAAAGCCAGCTGCCGCAGGGTGCCGGTGAGCAGTTCCACCGTGTCGAGCGACGAGCCAATCTCAACCCGAAAAGCGGGTTGGCGCGGCCCCCCGGCCGGCCGCGCAAAGCTCAGAATACGGAAGTCTTCCACCTGCTGGTCCACCTGCCGGGGCTCTTCAAAAATGCGTTCGGGCGGCAACGGTGCCCCGGCTGGCAGTGGGGTAAGGGTGATGTATTCTTGCTTGAAGATGTTGTAGTCGGCGTAGGTTTCGGCGCGTTCGCCCCGCTCGAAGGCCTGCAAGCCGTCGCGGGCAATAAGGGCCAGCACCCGGCGCTGCTTGTCGCGCAGGCGCAGGTCGGTATGGGCCACGGCTACCCGCTGCACAATGGGCGGCAGCACCAGCGCCCCCAGCAGCACCAGCAGCAGCTTAGACAGGGCATTGAACAGGGCCAGCTTGGCTTCGAGGCGCATGGGAGCAGATTCTGAGAATACAAAAGAACGTCATGCTGAGCTTGCCAAAGCATCTCTACCGCAATACTAAATCTGATTAGTTACGCGGTAGAGATGCTTCGGCAAGCTCAGTATGACGTTCTTGGTTGAAAGGTTTCGCTATTCCGCCGCCCGGTACCCAATGCCACGCACGGTTTCCAGAAAGTCGGCCGGGCCGAACTGGACCAGTTTCTTACGCACGTTCTTGATGTGAACGTCGATGTAGTTGGAATCGGAGTCGTCTTCGAGCACGTTGCCCCAGAGGTGCTCGCCAAGCTGGAGGCGGGTGAGGACGCGGCCGCGGTGCAGCAGCAGGTAGTGCAGCAGGTCGAACTCCTTTTTGGTGAGGGGCACTTCCTGGCCGTTGTGGCGCACGAGGCGGGCGTTGGGGTCCATGCTAAAACCCTGACTGAAGCTGATTTCGGGGCGCTTCAGGTTGAACTTGCGGCGCGTGATGGCCTGCATGCGGCTGGTGAGCTCCAGCAGCGAAAAGGGCTTGGGCAGGTAGTCGTCGGCCCCGAGGTCGAGGCCGCGAATCCGGTCGTCGAGCGCGCCCCGGGCGGTGAGGATGATGAAGGAGGCCTCCTGGTTTTCGTTGAGGCGGGCTTCGCGGAGCAAATCCAGGCCATCGCCGCCGGGCAGGCCCAGGTCGAGCAGCACGAAGTCGTAGCTGCTCACGTAGAGCTTTTCGGAGGCTTCGGCGTAGGTGTAGGCCGAATCGACGAGGTACTGGGCCTGCACCAGAAACTGGCGCATTTCCTGGTGGAGGCTTTTTTCGTCTTCAATGAGCAGGACGTGCATAAGGCGGGAAGCTGAGTGGGGTGAGCGGCGGCGAGGCGGGCAGGGCCGTAGCAACGTCCGCCCCGCAACTTATTCGCAACATACGGGGCTACCGCCTGAACAGAGCATGAAGTTGTCACAGTTGCTGGATGCTAGAGGCGTTTGATTCGTACTTTGGCATTATTCTCCGCACCTTTCCATTTCTTTCCTGCTGCTATGATAACCCGCATTTTACCCTGTTTGCTTTTTCTGCTCGGCCTGGCCACCACCGTGGGCACGGTTGCCGCTCAGGCTCCCGCTACTGGCAAAACCAAGGTCAAAGTCAAGCCCGTGGTAACGACCATCTACATCGTGCGCCACGCCGAAAAGGATACTGCCTCCCACACCACGGACCCGGCGCTATCGGCCATTGGGCAGGTGCGTGCCCAGGCTCTGAGCCAGTTGTTGGCGCGTCGCCGCCCGGCGGCTTTGTTCACCACCGATACCAAGCGCACCCGCGCCACACTGGCTCCTCTGGCTGAAGCGCTGAAGCTGGAGCCGCAGGGATATGACCCCCATCGAGGCCGCGACCTTGCTGACCGCATCACGAAGGAATACGTCGGCAAATCGGTGGTAGTGGTGGGGCACTCCAACACGGTGCTGTCGCTCATCGACGATTTTGGGGCCACCCCGCCGGTCGAGGAAATCGGCGAAAACGAGTACGACTACCTGTTCACGGTGCGCGTGGCCGAGGGCCTCATGCCCACCGTGGAGATGCGCGGCTACGGGGCCGAGCGCAAGCCGAAAACCGAAGCGAGAGCCCAGGCCCGCGCCGCCAAATTGGCCATGCCCCTGCCGGCCAAGCAGTAAACGCGGGCCGTGGTGGCGGCCACTGCCCATGCTACCGGCCCCGCGCAGGCCCGTACCGCGTTGCGGCCGTACTTTCGCCCGACTCCGGCACTTTCCGCCGGGTTATTTTGATTGTCGTCGTATGCATTGTTTCGCTAAGAAAATCCTGGCTTGCGCCGGGGTGCTGGTTGTGTTAAGCGGTTCGGCCGCGCAGGCCCAATTCCGTAAGAGCAAGAAATCGAAAGCCATCGCGCCGGTGGCCACCAAAACAGACCGCGCCGACTCGTTGGCCCTGCGCAAAATATTCGACGAAGCCCTGTTGCGCGGCGAGAGCTACGACAACCTGCGCTACCTCACCGGCAACATCGGCCCGCGCCTGTCGGGCTCGCCCCAGGCCCAGATGGCCGTGGAGTGGGGCAAGGTCACCATGGAAAAAGCCGGCTTCGACCGCGTGTATTTGCAGGAAGTAATGGTGCCCCACTGGGTGCGCGGCGGCCGCGAGCGCGGCGAAATTGTGGGCAATAAGGGCAAGGAAATTAAGGTGCCAGTGTGCGCCCTGGGCGGCTCAGTAAGCACCGGCGGCAAGCTAAAGGCCGGCGTAGTGGAAGTGCATAGCCTGGACGAAGTGAAAAACCTGCCCGAGGCCGCAGTGAAAGACAAATTCGTGTTCTACAACCGGCCCTTCAATGATGCGCTGATTGAGCCGGGCCAGGCCTACGGCGGGGCCGTCGACCAGCGTGCCATCGGGGCCATTGAGGCCGCCAAGCGCGGGGCCGTGGGGGCCCTGGTGCGCTCGATGACCAGCTCGCGCGACGACTTGCCGCACACCGGCACTATGCGCTACGCCGAGGGCGTGGCCAAGGTGCCCGGCGCGGCCCTCAGCACCAACGCCGCCGACCAGCTCAGCCAGCTCCTCAAGGCCAACCCCGACCTGCAATTCGAGCTCGAAATGGAGTGCATTACCCTGCCCGACGAGAAAAGCTACAACGTGGTGGGCGAAATCAAGGGCAGCAAATTTCCGCAGGAAATCATCACCGTGGGCGGCCACCTCGACTCGTGGGACCTTGCCCAGGGTGCCCACGACGACGGCACCGGCTGCGTGCAGAGCCTAGAGGCCCTGCGCCTGCTGCGCGCCGCCGGCTACAAGCCCGAGCGCACCGTGCGGGCCGTGCTCTTCATGAACGAGGAAAACGGCACCCGTGGCGGCAACGAATACGCCCGCCTGGCCGCCGAAAACCAGGAGACCCACCTGGTCGCCATCGAATCGGATGGGGGCGGCTTCACCCCGCGCGGCTTCAACATTGAGGCCGGCCCCGAAGTGGTGGCTAAAATAGCCCGCTGGGCCCCGCTGCTGGCCCCGTACCATGCCGCCGACATCACGGTGGGCCATGCCGGTACCGACATCGAGCCCCTGCAAGCCGCCGTTCATCCCAAAGCCCTCATCGGCTACGACTGCGACTCGCAGCGCTACTTCGACCTTCACCACACTGCCGCCGACACTTTCGACAAAGTGAACCGCCGCGAGCTGGAGCTGGGCGGAGCCAGCATGGCCGCGCTGATTTATTTGTTGAGTAAATACGGCCTGTAACGACGCAACATCTTGCGTCGCGTCGTTGAACATCACCGGTGAACGATGCCAGCGCGAGTCGTTCAACGACGAGACGCAAGTATGCGTCTCTACATCGACCACGCGCTTGCGCCGCGCTTCCAACCTTTTCACCAATTCTAAAAAAGCAGCTTGCGGAAACTCTGGGTCAGTCTTTTTGGCGGAATGCTGTTGTGGGCCGCGCTGGGGCCGAGCCACGGGCAGGAGCGGAGCGGCCCCGCCGTGCCCGCCCGCTACTGGGTGACGCTGCGCGATAAAAACGGCGTGCGGTTCGACCCCAAACGGTATTTCTCGCCCGCTGCCCAGGCCCGGCGCGTGCGCCAGCACCTGCCCGCCAGCGAGGCCAGCGACCGGCCCGTGCGCGCCGATTACGTGGCCGAAATCAAGGCCCGCGTCGATACCGTGACACTGGTGAGCCGCTGGTTCAATGCCGTGGCCTGCCGTGCCACGCCCGCCCAGGCCGCCGCCCTGCGCCAACTGCCCGGCGTGGCCAAAGTCGAGGCGTGGCCGCTGCTCAACGCCGAAATAGCCGCCCACTACTCCACCGCTCGACCACTCCACCAACCCACCACTTCCCCCAAGCCGCTGTCGGCCAACGACTACCTGCTGGCCCGCCGCCAAACCGCCCACCTCGATGGCGCGGCCCTACGCGCGGCCGGCCTCGACGGGCGCGGGCTGCGGATTGCCGTGTTCGACGTGGGGTTCAAGGGCTTGCCCGAACACCCCGCGTTTCAGGAGCTGATGGCAGGCAAGCGCATTGTGGCCACGCACGATTTCCTGCGCAACACGGATAACGTGTACGTGGGCGGCAGCCACGGCACCGAGGTAATGGGCTGCTTGGCCGGCCGCCTGGCCGGCGTGCCGGGCCCCGCGCTGGGCCTGGCCCCGGCCGCCGAGTACCTGCTGGCCCGCACCGAGCAATTGCACCGCGAGCGCTACGCCGAGGAAGAAGCCTGGCTGGCCGCCGTGGAATGGGCCGACCGCCTTGGGGCCGACATCGTCAATTCGTCGCTGGCCTACACCGAGCAGCGCTATTTTCCCGAGCAGATGGACGGGCACCGCAGTCTCATTGCCCGCGCCGCCAACCTGGCTGCCCGCAAGGGCCTGCTGGTGGTGAGCGCCGCCGGCAACGACGGCGACAACGATTGGGTCCGCATCGGCACGCCGGCCGATGCCGATTCGGTGCTGGCCATCGGTGGCCTCGACCCCGAAACCGGCTTGCACGTCGATTTTAGCTCCTTCGGCCCCACCGCCGACCGCCGGCCCAAGCCCAACCTGGCGGCGTCTGGCATTGTGGTTACCACCACGCCCGAGGGTTACGAGCGGCTGGAGGGTACATCGTTTTCGGCCCCGCTGGTGGCCGGGTTCGCGGCTTGCCTGTGGCAGCTGCATCGCCGGCTTACGGCCATGCAGCTGTTTCAGGGCCTCGAAAAATCGGGCGAGCTGTACCCGTATTTCGACTACGCCCACGGCTACGGCCGGCCGCGCTACGCCTTTTTTCGGGAGCCCGCGGAGCCGGCCCCCGCGCTGCTGCCCACCTTCGACTTCGTGCCCCACGATAGTCTGGTGGCCGTTATCATTCGGGCCGAAGCCGCCCTGCGCCCCGCCGAGCAGCTGCCCTTGCTGGCCGACCAAACCGAGCCCGTGCTGCCCGCCACCCCCGGCCCGGCCGACCCCAAAACACCGGCCGGCGGCCCGACTGTGCCGCCCGTGGGCCATGAGCAGCCCCTGCCCCCCGCCGACGGCCCCCCGCTGGCCGTGCCCAACTACCCCGCCTACCTCTACTGGAACCTGGCCGACCGCCGGGGCGTGCTGCGCCGCTACGAAACCCGCGCCGTAACCCAGCGCCTGGTGGTGCAGGTGCCCCGCCGTCTGCTGCGCGGCGGCGACGTGCTGCGCGTTCACTTCAAAGGCTATACCGGCACGTATTCGGAACAATGAAAAGGCAGTGGAATAGGATTGCTGACGGCCGGCTGAAACGGCGAATCCGAGCCGTTGGAGTGCGGGGCGGGCTGGTGCTGGGCCTGCTGGCCCTGGCGCGGCCGGCCGCCCGCGCGCAGCAAGTGCTGGTGCAGGCCAACGTGGCCGATGATACCATCAAAACCACTTTTGGCCCTAACCGCCGCTATTTTGGGCACGGCTA
>JAYULN010000001.1:0-31439 GCA_043763525.1 Hymenobacter sp. | reverse complement strand
TTATTGTCACCTTGGCCAGTGCCGCCCTGCTGCTGCTCGGCGCTGGCAGCGGCGAGTGGAACGCGGAAGCCCAGACCCCGGCCGACTCCACCCGCTTCGCCCCCGAATCGGCCCGGCCGGTTCCCGCCGCGCCCGATGCGCCCTACCGCTACCGCCTGCGCACCGTGGTGCTCGATGCCGGCCACGGCGGCAAAGACCGGGGCTGCGCCGGGGCTTCGGCCCGCGAGGCCGACGTGGCCCTGAGCCTCATTCTGGCCCTGGGCAAGCAGATTCAGGAAAACATGCCCGATGTGAAGGTGATTTACACGCGCAAAACCAACGTGTTTATTGAGCTCGACGAGCGCGCCGCCATCGCCAACCGCAACCACGCCGACCTATTCATCTCCATTCACTGCAACGCCGGCCCCAGCCAAAGCCACGGCACCGAAGTGTGGACCATGGGCCTGCACAAAACCACCGCCAACCTGGGCGTGGCCCAGCGCGAAAACTCGGTTATTCTGCAGGAAAAAAACTACCAGTCCCGCTACGACGGCTTCGACCCCCGCTCGCCGCAGTCGCACATCCTGTTTTCGCTGTTCCAGTCGGCCTACATCACCAACAGCCTGCGCTTTGCCCAGCGGGTTGATAGGCAGCTGCGCACCAGCGTATCGCGCCCCAGCCGGGGCGTGAAACAAGCCGGTTTTCTGGTGCTCTGGAAGTCGACCATGCCCTCGGTCCTCATCGAGTCGGGCTTCCTCACCAACCCTGCCGAGGAGCGGTATTTGAACGACAAAGCCAATCAATCGTATATGGCGGCGGGCATCTACCGCGCCTTCCGCGAATACAAGCGCGAGCTGGAAGGCGGCTAACTTTAGCTTTTTTGCGTTACGCGTTGAATGTTAGTGGCCCGCAGCTGTTATGCCAGCGGAATCCGGACATTCGCCGCGTCGTAAACGCCCAGCCGTCAAGCTCCAACATTCAACACTCAATACTTTCCTCCCGTGTCCAAAGAAATAAAAGTGGGGCTGCTTGCCATCGTAGCCATTGCCGCACTCGTTATCGGCTATAATTTTTTGCGGGGCAGCAACGTGCTTTCCTCCGACCATACCTACTACGCCACTTACCCCAAGGTCGACGGCCTGAACGTGGGTGCTCTGGTAGTACTCAACGGCATCAAAGTAGGCCAGGTGAAGAGCATGACGCTCCAGCCCGAGAAAGGCAACACGGTGCGCGTAGCCCTGGAGCTGGAAAAAAGCATCGAGGTGGGCGACTCCACCACGGCCAGCCTGGGCGGCTCGCTGCTGGGGTCCAAAGGCATTACCCTCACGCTGGGTAAAAACACGAAGCAGTTTACCGGCGGTGAGGAAATCCGGACGGTAACTCCCTCCAGCATTGCCGATGCGTTTCAGGCCAAGGCCCTGCCCGTACTCGATACCGTGGGCGCCACGCTGGCCCACATCAACAGCTTCCTGAACAAGGATGCCCAAACCAACATTCAGGGCACGCTGCTCGGGGCTCGGGCCAGCACCGAGGCCCTGCAAAAACTCATCGTGGCTAACCAGGCCAACATCAACACCATCACCCGCAACCTGGCTCAGATGAGCACCGCGCTGAACAAGACCACCGGCAAGCTCGATAAAATCGCCGTGAACTTCTCGCAGCTATCCGACTCGCTGAAAGCCGCGCCGGTTGGCCCCGCCCTGCGCCGCCTCAACGGCACGCTGGCCGACGCGCAGACGACCGTGAAAAGCCTGAACACGGCGCTTAATGACCAGAAAGGCTCGATGGGCCGGCTGCTGCACGACTCGACGCTTTATAAAAACCTGGCTGCTACCACGGCCAGTTCCAACGACCTGCTGGTCGACCTCAAAGCCAACCCCAAGCGCTACGTCCACTTCTCGGTATTTGGCGGCGGCGGCAAGGATAAGAGCAAGGTCGAAATGACCAAGAAGCCCGACGGCACGACCACCACTGAGGTGAAAAAGGTGGAAACCTCGTCGGTGAAGTAAATCGCTGATTGCCGCTGATTGCCGCTGATTGCCGCTGATTAACCGTGATTGCGCTGATTTTGGGCCTGACCAATTAAGTTTTGACCATTAAGTGCCTTGTAATGAGTTTGCTACGTGCATCATATTTCCTGTCATTAGTGGAATCAGTGGAATCACGGTTAATCAACGGCAATCAGTGATTTATCTTTGAATCCGCCTCCGGGCGGATTTTTTTGTGCCCATCCTCCCCAAAATCCCACCTCGCTTTTTTATGAACGTCGAGTTCAACCGCAACGAAGACCAACTCAAGCAACTTAGCTTCAATCTCAGCCAGAAGTTTCAGAAAGTAGCCCTCGGTGGGGGCGAAAAGCGCATTGCCGCCCACAAGGCCAAGGGCAAGCTCACGGCCCGCGAGCGGGTTGAATTTCTGCTCGATAAGGGCGCGGCGCAGGTCGAAATCGGCGCTTTCGCGGGCGAGGGGATGTACAAAGAGGAGGGTGGTTGCCCCGGTGGCGGCGTCGTCGTCGTCATCGGCTACGTGGCCGGGCGGCAGTGCGTGGTGGTGGCCAACGATGCCACCGTGAAGGCCGGCGCGTGGTTCCCCATCACGGCCAAAAAGAACCTGCGGGCCCAGGAAATCAGCATCGAAAACAAGCTGCCGATTATCTACCTCGTCGATTCGGCCGGGGTGTACTTGCCCATGCAGGATGAGATTTTCCCTGACAAGGAGCATTTCGGCCGCATCTTCCGCAACAACGCGGTGATGAGCAGCATGGGCATCGTGCAGATTTCGGCCATTATGGGGCCGTGCGTGGCCGGTGGGGCATATTTGCCCATCATGAGCGACGAGGCGATGATTGTGAACGGCACCGGCTCGGTGTTCCTGGCCGGCTCCTACCTGGTGAAATCCGCCATCGGCGAAACCATTGATAACGAGGCCCTGGGCGGCGCGAGCATGCACTCCGAAATCTCGGGCGTGACGGACTACAAGTTCGACACCGACGAGGAGTGCCTCACCCACATCCGCAACATCTTCGACAAGATGGGCGGGCAGGCCACGGCCGGCTTCAGCCGCGCCGAGCCCGCAAAACCGAAGCTCGATGAGCGGGAACTGTACGGCGTGCTGCCCGCCGACCGCGTGAAGCCCTACGACATGATGGAAATCATCAATCGCCTGGTCGATAACTCCGAGTTCGAACCCTACAAGGACCTCTACGGCCAGACGCTCATCTGCGGCCTCGCCCGCATTGATGGTTGGGCCGTGGGCATCGTGGCCAACCAGCGCAAAATCGTGAAGAGCAAGAAAACCGGCATGCAGATGGGCGGCGTTATCTACTCCGATTCGGCCGACAAGGCGGCCCGCTTCATGATGAACTGCAACCAGAAGCGTATTCCGCTGGTGTTTCTGCACGACGTGTCGGGCTTCATGGTGGGCTCGGCCTCCGAGCAGGGCGGCATCATCAAGGACGGCGCTAAAATGGTGAATGCCATGGCCAACTCGGTGGTGCCCAAGTTCACGGTCATCGTGGGCAACAGCTACGGGGCCGGCAACTACGCCATGTGCGGCAAGGCCTACGACCCGCGCCTGATAGTGGCCTGGCCCACCGCCCAGCTCGCCGTAATGAGCGGTGCCGCCGCCGCCAACACGCTGCTGCAAATCCAGGTGGCCTCGCTCAAAGCCAAGGGTGAAGTCATTACCCCCGAAGCCGAAAAGGAGCTGCTCGACCGCATCAAGGCCCGCTACGAGGAGCAACTCTCGCCCTACTACGCCGCGGCCCGCCTCTGGGTCGATGCCGTAATTGACCCGCTGGAAACCCGCAAGGTGATTTCAGAAGGGATTTCGGCGGCGAATCATGCGCCAATTGAGAAGGCGTATAACGTGGGGGTTATTCAGGTGTGAGTTATGAATTACAATTTCTTAGCAGATAAAGCAGATAAAATCCAGGTTCTAAACTTCATTTTCGAGAATACGGACTTACAAATTTTTGACAGCTACTCTGAATACAGCCAGAAGATTTGTCAATACAGAAATGCCGATGAAATGGCTGCAAAGTTCGATTTGGAAAGTGGTGGTCAGTCAGCCGTCACTTTTCAAATGTGGAGCCCTCATTTTGGTGGAGGAGTATCGTTTAGGAAAATGAACTTGAACCCACAGTATTGTAATGGACATGCTTTTCGCTACTCAACAGATGGCTGGGGAATGATTCAGTTGTATTTGGGTGGGTGCCAAAACAATATCCTTTCTTATTCTCATATCGGGCATTTCAGCGAGAAGGGGGCATTAGGGTGGGAAGACATTAGAACAGAAAAAGGCAGGGTGAATGGTTGGAATTGGAAGGAAATAGCAGCAACTTCAAGAAGCTTAAAGTATCAAATTCATAAAATGGCTGTCGGCAAAACAGGTAGTGTATCCATCTTGCCAGGAGCAAATGAATTAAGGGAAAGTGGAGTAGAATTTGGTCTATGAAATCCCTCTACCTCTTGACTAGCTGCAACGGGGTGGGCAAAACCACCGTCGCCTTCGCGCTGCTGCCCGGCTTGCTGGCCTGCCGCGAATTCATGACTAATGCAATCAAATCAATTGCTTATCTTCGGCGTTAGTAACGTGCGGCATAAGTATGATTGTATCCTTTGGCTCAAAAGACACAGAAAGAATCTGGTTGGGTGAGCAGGTAACCAAGCTGCCGCTGGAGGTCCAGAAAATCGGGCGGCGCAAGCTGCGGATGCTGCACAACTCCCAGATTATTGCCGACTTGCGCATCCCGCCCGCCAACCGACTGGAAAAGCTGACCGGAAATCTTGAGGATTTTCACAGCATCCGCGTCAACGACCAATGGCGCATCATTTTTCAGTGGAGCGCTGGGCAAGCTACCGAAGTTGAAATAGTTGATTATCACTGAAACCATTATGGAACGTCTGCCTAATATTCACCCCGGCGAAGTCCTGCAAGAGGAATTCCTCAGCCAGTTCCTCATCACTGCCTATCGCCTAGCGCAGGACTTGCGCATTCCCCAAACGCGCGTGGCCGCTATTCTGAAAGGCCGCCGCCGTATCACCGCCGATACGGCCCTGCGGCTAGGGCGCTATTTTGGCAACTCGCCCAAGTTTTGGCTGGGCTTGCAGAACGATTACGACGTAGAGGCTGAGCAATTAGCCAACGGCGACGATATTGAGCGTATTGGGCAATTAGCGGTGGCGGCCTAGAAACGAAAGCCTTCAACCGCCTGCTCGGCTGCCACGATTTGGGCCGAGCCGGCCGCCGCCGCCGTTGCCCGGCACCCGCGCCGGCCCTAATTTGCACCTTTCTCTCCCAATATCTGCTTCATTATGGCTAAGAAAGCCGTTGTCTCCAAGCCGCAGCTCGTCCACATTAAATCCCCTGAGGCCGGTAGTTCGGCGCTTTCCAAGGCCCAGCGGGAATTTAACCGCCTCACGAAGCGCATTGTCCAGGCTGAAAAAGACGTGGCAGCCTACCGCACGGCGGCCACTGCCATGCGCCAGCGGGTGCAAAGCGAGTACCGCCCCCTGCAAGCCCGCCACAACACCGCCCGCGCCGACCTCGTACGCCAGCTCGACCACGCCCACGACCACTACAAGATTACGAAGGGCGAGCGCCGCAAAATCGTGGACCTGATTGGCAGCGCCTGCTACGATTTGCTCGAACGCGGCCACCCCGAACTGCAACCCATCATGGATAAGTACGCGCCGCCGCTCACGGCCGAGGAGGAGGCAGAGGCCGATAAGGAGATTTCCGAGGTCATGAAGGAGTTGTTCAGCGAACAGTTCGGCATCGAGTTCGACCCTGCGGCCGACGTGAGCACCCAGGAAAAGTTTCAGGCCTACGTGGCCCAGCAAATGGCCGAGCAGCAGGACCGCCAGGCGCAGGAAAAAACCCAGGCCACCGAACGCCGGGCCAAGCGCAAAAAAAGCCCCAAGCAGCAGGCCGCCGAAGACCAAAAGCAAGCCGAGGAAAAGAATATCACCAAATCGGTGCGGGCCCTCTACATGGACCTGGTGAAGGCCCTGCACCCCGACCGCGAACCCGACGAGGCCGAAAAGCTCCGCAAAACCGAGCTGCTCAAGCAAGTCACCACCGCCTACCGGGCCAACGAGCTGCTGACGCTGCTGCGCCTCCAGCTCGACTTGCAGCGCATCGACCAAAGCCACCTCGAAAACCTGGCCGAAGACCAGCTCCGCCACTACAACAAGCTGCTGAAAGAGCAGGTCCGCGAGCTCGACGAAGCCCTCTATCAGGAGCAGCTCGATTGGTCGGGCTTCACGGGTAAGCCCTATTTCTTCACTTCCACCCCCACCGCGATGGAGTACGATCACCAAGCCCAGATGCGGCAGCTAAACCTAAAGATAAGGGTGTTGGAAGCCCAAGTGCTGGCATTCGGCCACGACCCGGCGGCCCTGAAAATGTTCCTGAAAACCTATCGGATTCCGAAGCCGGAGGACGGGCCACTGTTTGGGTAGCAATAGCAGCGTGGGTAGGGGCCGGCAGCAGCCGGCATCTGGGCTACTCCAAGCGGATGCTTGAATGGAGGGGTACCGCAAATTGGTAGTTCGCGCGGCTGGTTCGTGGTGGGGACGAGCCGCCGCCCTGGGTCTTGTTCGCAACCCGGATTAACCGCGCTGACCGTCGGCTCGTGGCCCCGTTGCGCTATTCGGTCGAATGCTAAAGCCGCTGCTCCAGCGGCTTTTTTCGTGCCCGGAAAAATAACTTCCGGGCGTTTGCACGCAATGTCAAAAACACGACGCACGTTCGTGGTGTGCTAGCGCATTAGTACACTAAAACAACAAGCACATGGTTCGTATTCGAAACCTGTATTTTGGGTACTCTAAGCGAGTGTCGCTCTTTCAAGATTTGAGCCTGACGCTGGAGCGTGGGCACATTTACGGCCTGCTGGGCAAGAACGGGGCGGGCAAGTCCACGCTGCTCAAGAACATAGTGGGGCTGGCTTTTCCGGTGGCGGGCAGCTGCGAGGTGCTGGGGCAGCCGGCGGCGTGGCGGCTGCCCGCGGTGCTGGAAGACCTGTTCTTTCTGCCTGAGGAAGTGGACGTGCCGGCCGTGACAGCCGCCCGGTTTGTGGCCCACACGGCGGGCTTCTATCCCCGGTTCGACCACGAGGCGCTGGTCCGCTACCTGAGCGAATTTGAAGTGCCGGCCCACGCGGTGCTTTCGGCGCTCTCGTTTGGGCAGCAGAAGAAGTTCATGATTGCCTTCGCGCTGGCCACCAACACCCGCCTGCTGGTAATGGACGAGCCAACCAATGGCCTCGACATCCCCTCGAAGGTGCAGTTTCGCAAAATCGTGTCCTCGGCCCTCAGCGACGAGCGTTGCCTCATTATCTCGACCCACCAGGTGCGCGATTTGGAAAGCCTGATTGATACCGTGCTGGTGCTGCACGGCCGGCGCATTGTGCTCAACGCCGACCTCGGCGAGCTGGGCGAGCGGCTGCGCTTTGGCAGCGTGCCGGAGGCCGACGACACGGCCCTGTACGCCGAGCGTACGGCGCTGGGAGCGCAGGTTATCCGGCCCAACCACACGGGCGTGCCGGGCCGCGTCGATTTGGAATTATTATTCAACGCCCTGGTGAGCGACGCGCCCGCCCTGGCCCACTACCTCACTCAAAATCAGCCCGCTCATGAGCCAGTACTTTAATCTGACCCGCTTTGGGCGCTTGTTTCGCAAGCACACGGCCGAGCATCTGCGGGGCTACCTGCTGGCCACGGCAGTGCTGCTGGGCGGCATCGGGTTGGTGCTGGGTTACGTGGCGTATTTAAGTCCTGGACCGCTGGAGCCGTCGCTACAGGCCATTGCGTTTATTATGGGGCTGCTGAGTTCGGGCGCATTTTTCACCAGCACCGTGCTGGCCCCATTTGGGCCGCCGCGGCAGGCCACGCCTGCGCTGCTGCTGCCGGCCTCGCATTGGGAAAAGTATTTGGTGGCCTGGCTGTACGCGCTGCCGATTTTTCTGGGAGTGTACATCGGCTGCTTTTACCTGATGGATGCGCTGGTGTTGCAGCTCGACAACTGGGCCGGGCCGAAGCCGGATTTGGTGCCGCTGTTTTCTAATTCGGAAAAGCTGTACTCGGCCCTGGCCGCCTACGCGGTGCTGAACGCGGTGTTTTTGTGGGGCAGTATTTATTTTATCAGGCAGCAATTCATCCGCACGGCGTTTGGGGTGCTGCTGGGGCTGGTGGTGCTGGTGGTGCTGAATTTCCAGGTGGTGCAGGCACTGGTGGGCCGCAAGGTGGAATCGGTGCTGCCGTTTTCGGGGTTGGTGCTGCGCGAGGGCAAGGCCATTGAGTCGCTGGACTTGCCACCGGGCCAGGGTGCCTGGCTCGTGCTGGTGCCCGTGGGCCTGATGCTGCTGGGCTGGGCCGGAGCCTACGCCCGCCTCACCGAAAAGCAGCTTTAAACCGGTCTGATTATGGATTTCAAAGACAACGAAGCCATTTACCTGCAAATTGCCGGGTACGTGAGCGAGCTGATTTTGCGCGGCAAGTGGCCGCCCGATTTCAAGATTCCATCGGTGCGCGAGCTGGCCGCCGACCTGCAAGTGAACCCCAACACGGTGATGCGGACCTACGAGCTGCTGCAAGGCCAGGAGGTGCTGTACAACAAGCGCGGCATCGGCTTTTTTGTGGCCCCGGCCGCCGGCGAGCAGGTGCTGGCCCAGCGCCGCGCCCGGTTCCTGACTCAGGAACTGCCCGAAGTATTTGCCACCATGCGACTGCTGGGCATCGGCCTGGCCGACGTGCAGCGCCGCTACGAAGAATTCAACCAGCCTCAACCCGTTTCTGCAAGCTAAATCGATATGAAAACCAGTAGTAAACTATTCGTTGCCACGCTGCTGCTGCTGTTTGGTTCGCTCACGGCCTACAACATGGCCCTGCGGGCCGAGTACGTGCACGGCACCTACCGCACCCGTTTCGCAACTACACCGCGCTGGGCCTGCGCAACTTCGACCGGGTGTCCGTGCCGGCCGCCGGAATTCTGGGCGTGAAAATAGTGGCTGGGTCCTTTGCCGTGCACGTCGAAAAGGATGCCGCCGAGTTTGTACACGTCGTGCAGCACGGCGAGCATCTGGCTGTGTCCCTGGCCTTTCCGAAGGAGTGGGAATGGTTGGGCCGGCAGGAGGCCGTGGTAATTTCCTGTCCGCGCCTGGCTACTCTAGCTACCGAGGGCACTTACACCGTGGCTGGCCAGCCCCAGGTCGACAAGCTACAGGCCGGTGGTACGGTGCTGGTGCAAGGTTTCCGGCAAGACAGCCTGCTGCTGCGGCAGGAGCGGAGCAATCAAATCCGGCTGGTGGGCAACACGCTGGGCTGGCTGCGGGCCGTGGTTGGCACCAGCCCCGGCAGTGGTCCGGAACTGGAAATTGGCCCGGATAACCACATTCAGGTGGCCGATTTGACCATTGGGCACCAGGGGCGGCTGGAGCTGGCCACGGCCATTGCGCACCTGCGCCAGCAGTTTTCGGACAGCGCCACGGTGACCTTCTCCGGGGCCGCCGCGCGGGGGCTGGGCCGCACCCAATAAGTTGCTCGCCATGACCCGCCAAGCCCTGAAACACGCGCTGCTGCTGCAACTGGCCGTTATCTACACGCGCTACCTGGTGGGCGGCGCGTTCGTGTTCGCCAGTTTGATTAAAATCAAGGGGCACCGCTTTACTCAGATGGTGGATGATGCGGGCGGGCACAGCCCTGGCCATTTCTTCGAGATGATGTACCAGTCGGGGCTGTACTGGCAGTTTATTGGGGTGATGCAATGCGTGGCGGGCCTGCTGCTGCTCACGCAGCGCTACGCCTTGCTCGGGGCGCTGGCCTACGTAAGCATCATGGCCAACATCTTCGTCATCACCATCTCCTTCGATTTTCCGGGCACACCCGTTATCACGGGGCTCATGCTGCTGGCGGGCCTGCTGCTGCTGGCCTGGGACTGGAACCGTCTGCGCGTAGTGGTGAACCTGGCGGTGCTGCCGGAAACAACTTCGCCGCTGTTTGAAAGCCGCCTGTGGGAAGCGGTGGGCGCGGTATTATTCGCCTTCACGGCTGCCTACCGCATCGTCACTGACCGGTATAATTTCCTGCTGTGGTTTGGCGGGTGCGTGCTGGTGGGCGCGGTGGGGCTGCTGGTGGCGTGGCGGATTTACGCTCGTCGGGGCCGGGCTATTAGTACTGGCTCAGGGAATAGCAGCTCTGCTGGATAATGTCGAGTATCGGAAGGCTTTCTTTTTGGAGCGGAGGCCGGGGTAGGCAGCAGGCAGCGGAGGGGCAGCCGCCAGCGGCGGTAGTTTTGGGAGCCGCTAAGGCGGGCGAAAAAGAAGGCGTGATGCGCTAGATTTGTGTAATTCACTCCGTAGCTCGTTTGCCATGGCTCAGAAAAAGCTCGCCGCGCCCAAGCCCCAGCTAGTGCATATTCCCGCCCTCAGCGCCGACAATCCGCAGCTGAGCAAGGCGCAGAAAGAGTTTAACCGCCTCACCCGGCGCATTGCCAAGCTCGAAAAAGACGTGCAGGAATTCGGTGAAGCCGCCACGCGGCTGCGGCAGCGGGTGCAAAACGAGTACCGGCCGCTACAAGCCCGCCACAACGAGGAGCGGGCCAACCTGGTGCGGCTTTTCGACCGCGCCCTCGACACCTACAAGCTCACCAAGGGCGAGCGCAACAAGATTCTGGACCTGATGCTGAACGGCTGCATCGACCTGCTCGACCGGGGCCACGCCGACCTGGAGCCGATTTTCGACAAGTACGCGCCGCCGCTGTCGGCCGAAGAAGATGCCCAGGCCGACAAGGAGATTGCCGAGGCCATGAAGGAGCTGTTCACCATGCAGTTCGGCATCGAGTTCGAGCCCGATGCCGACGTGAGCACGCAAGCCAAATTTTAAGCCTACGTGCAGCAGAAAATGGCCGAGCAGCAGGTCCGGTTTGCCGAGGAGGAGGCCCAGCAGGAAACCCGCCGCGCCACCCGGAAAAAATCGCCCAAGCAGCAGGCTGCCGAGGCCAAAAAGCAAGCCGAGGAGAAGAACATTACCAGGTCGGTGCGCGCGCTCTACATGGATTTGGTGAAAGCCCTGCACCCCGACCTGGAGCCCGACGAGGCCGAAAAAGCCCGCAAAACTGAGCTGCTGAAGCAAGTAACCACCGCCTATGAAGCCAACGAGCTGCTCACGCTGCTGCGGCTGCAGCTGGAGCTCAACCGCATCGACCAAAGCCACCTCGAAAACCTGGCTCAAGACCAGCTCGGGTACTACAATAAGCAGGTGCGCGAGCAGGTGCGCGAGCTCGACGACCGCCTCTATGAGGAGCAGATGGACTTGCAAAGCTTCACCGGCAAGCCCTGCTATTTCACGCCCCCGCCCGCCGCGCTGGAGTACGACTACCAGCACCAGAAGCAGCAGCTGGAATATAAAATCAGACAACTCGCGGTCGAGGTACTGGCTTTTGAGCACGACCCGGCCGCGCTGAAGGCGTTTTTGAAGACGCACCGGACTCTGAAGGCGGGAGAGCCAGGCCGATTTTCATATCCTTGTAACTGCTGTTACGCGGTAGGTTGTAGCGCGAACGGTGTCGTTCGCGTCCCCACGCCAGTAAAGCCGCCTGAACGGCACGGGGACGCGAACGACACCGGTCGCGCTACGCCCAGCGGCGCTTAAACCAAGGCACGGCGTAACAGCAGCTTGTAACTGCTGGGGGAGTAGCGCGGACGTTGCAGCTCGCGGCTCCGCGCCGTTCGGCTGGCTTTACTGGCGCGGGGCCGCGGACTGCAACGTCCGCGCTACACGCTGTTGCCCGACCGCCCGTTGCAAGCACTCTGGGGTGTTGGCTACGCCGCCCGCACCACCACCGTTTCCTCTAAAAAAGCCCGCGCCCCTTCAAAGTCGAAATACCGTTCCTTCAGCACCTGGGCCTGGTAATGTGCCGGCAGGGCCGCGCCCCACTTGGCAAACGCAATCAGGCTCGGCGTGTGGGCCAGGGCATCGAGCAAGTGGAAATCAACGTCGTCGATGAACAGGCGGAGCTGCTCGAACAAGTCGCGCAGCTGGGCCGGGGCCAGGGGCAGGGTGAAGCTGCTGTCGCCGTCGTCGAAGGTGGCTTCCACATCGAGGGCGCGGAGCAGGAAGGCCAGGCTGCGGTTGACCTGGGTGCCGGCGAAGGTGTAGAGGGTCAGGAACCGGTTTTTCACCGCCACGGGCCGGGCGTGCGCCAGTGGCCGGGGCCAGGCAAAGCCGGCGAACTCCTGCCGCAGCCCGCGCAGGGCCTCGCGGGCGGGCGCGTCCAACTCGGGAAATTCGTCGTCGTCGGCCTCGTCGTCGGCCTCGTCGTCGGCTCCGGCCCCCAACATCAGCAGGTGCAGCATTTTTTCGCGGATGCACGGGTGAATTATGCCGCTGCCGCCGAAAAACAGCGGCCGCTTGCCATCCTGGGCCGGGACAACTTCGATGCGGCGGGCGCTGAGGTCGAGGAGCTTGATTTTCCAGGTGCGGGCGGCCAGGAACAGGTTTTCGTTTTCCTGCAGCTGGGGCGAGTAGGGAATTTCGCCCACCGTGTTGCCCGCGTGCACCACCTTGAGGGCGGGCTCGGAGCGAAACACGCTGTAGAAATCGCGGGCATTCACCACAAACTCGCCCTCGACCCCGATAATCAATTCCTGCCCCAGGGCTTCGAGGTAGTCAAGGCGCAGCAGCTCGTCGAGAATTTCACCAATTTCCGGGGCGCTGATTGCGGCAAAAACCGGGATGGCCCGCAGCGCCCGCGTGAGCGCGGCCCGGCCAATGCCCGACCGCTCCTTGACGATGGACAGGGCCTGGTGCAGCAGCAGGTCGTAGGGGTACGGGGCGGGGCGTGGCGGCTCCACGAAGCCCTCCTGGTAGAGCCGCCAGCAGGCCAGCGACTGGAGCAGGCTCCAGGGGTTGGTGGCGTAGAGCAGCAGCTGGCCGGGTTCGTCGTCGCGCCGGCCGCTGCGGCCCACCCGCTGCACCAGCGAGGCCACCGACTGCGCCGCGTCAATCTGCACCACTTTATCGACCGAGCCGATGTCGATGCCCAGCTCCAGCGTGGACGTGCAGGCGATGCAGAACGGCTGGCGCTGGTTGTTTTTGGCAAAATGCTCCACGTACTCGCGCACGGCTTTATCAACCGACGAATGGTGCGAGAAGTAGTTGGCGTGGCCGTTTACGCGGGTCGCAATCAGGCCCAGCTTCACGGCCACCACTTCGGCCAGGCCCCGGCTGTTGGGAAAAATCAGGGCCTTGCTGGTGCTGGTTTGCTTGTAGAGGTCCTTGAGCAGGTCGAGCGGCAGGCCGATGCCCGTTTTGCCGGCCGGGAAGTAGCGGAATTCCGCGTGCAGGGTCTTGCCGGCGCGGTCGAGAAGCACCTTGGTGCGCCCGGCGTCGCCGGTAAACCGCTTGGCCTCGGCGTAGTCGCCGATGGTGGCCGACAGCCCCACCACCGCGAACCGCGCCCGCTGCACCGCCCCCAGCCGTGCCAGCAGCGCTTGCAGCTGCAAGCCCCGGTCGGTGCCCAGAAAGGAGTGGATTTCGTCAATTACCACGTAATCCAGGTCCGAAAACAGGGTTTTTACGTTGTAGGGCGCGTTCACGAACATGGCTTCCAACGACTCCGGCGTGATGAGGACGATGCCTTCGGGGTGTTGTAGTAGCTTCTTTTTCTCGGTGCGGCTGGCCTCGCCGTGCCACTTGGTTACGCGCACGTCGAGGTACTGGCACAGCTGCTCGATGCGCTGGAACTGGTCGTTTATCAGGGCGATGAGCGGCGACACGTAGAGCACCCGCACGCCCGGTCGCCGGAAATCAACCTTCGAGAGAATGGGCAGAAACGCCGCCTCCGTTTTGCCCGAAGCCGTGCGCGAAGCCAGAATGTAGTGGTCGTCGGTGGCCAGAATGTGTTGGATGGCGGCGGCCTGAATGGGCCGCAGCGTCTCCCAGCGCTGGTCGCGGATGTAGCGGCGAATGGGTTCGGCAAGCAGGTCGAAGGACATGGGAAAAGGTGTGCCGTGGACGCTGCGAGGCTGCGTGTGGCCCGGTTGAGTTATCGTTCGCGTGCCGTGAGCTCTGCGAGTTCGCGCCCTGGTCGGGCCACGCGCGGACCCGCAGAGCTCACGGCACCTTACAGCACGTCAATTCCGTCGACCAGCGCGTTCACGGCCGACTCGTTGGGGCGCTCGTCCCGAATCTGAATTTCGCCGAACAGCTGCTTTTTATTCAGTCCCGGGTTTTGGCGCAGCAGGCTCAGGATGTTGAGAAAGTCCCGGATTACCTCGCGGGGCGTGAGGAACTCGCTGGCCCCCGGCTTGTTGAACATCTCCTCCATGAAGGCGTGGATGTCGGCCTCGTTCACCGCGACTTGGGTTTGGTAATTGAAGTCGAAAATCTCCTTCAGCTTTTGCAGCAGCACGAACACCTCGTTGTGCGTGAGGGGCATGAGGCGGATAACGGGCTGGGCAAAATCGCGGATTTCGGTGGTTTCAAACTTATTGGTTTCGAGCCGCGACTTGAGGGCG
Organism: Hymenobacter sp.; assembly: GCA_043763525.1. GTDB lineage: Bacteria > Bacteroidota > Bacteroidia > Cytophagales > Hymenobacteraceae > Hymenobacter. The sequence continues at coordinate 16,942 of JAYULN010000001.1, read as the reverse complement.
CGGTAGCTGAACAGGCCACGCCGCTCGTTTTCGAGCACCTCGCGGGTGCCGGCGAAGTTGAGGAAGAAGTTGTTGACTTTGCCCTGAAAACAGTCGTTGTAAATGGTCAGAATTTTCTCGTAATTCTTGTCGCGCGAGGTGGAAGTCGAGATTTTGTAGAGGTTGATGGCCTCGTCGAGGTTAATCATGAACCCGCTGTAGCCGATGCTCACGAACAGCTTGCAGAAGTTCTTGAGCATGTCGTAATAGTTGACATCGTTGATGATTTCGCGCACGCCCAGGTCCTGCCGGGCCTCGGTTTTAGTGCGGTACTCGCCCTTGAGCCACTTCAGGGCGTGGCGGCGCAGCAGGTCGTCATCCGTGATGTAGCCTTCGTAATACTTGAGCACGACGGTGCCAAAATCGAAGCCGCCCACGTCGGTCAGCTCCTGAATGGTGCGCATGATGGCCGTTTGAATGAGCGGCAGGTGCTTGAAATCGCGGATTTCGGTGAGGGAGATGCCCTGTTCCGTCGCCGTTTTGCTCACCACCTGCTCAATCCATTTTTCGAGCAGCGTGGCCAGCGCCCCGCCCTCGGGCTTGGTCTGAATGGCAATGTTGTCCATGATGGCCGCGTAGAGGGCCACGGCCTTGCCGTCGTTGGCGTAGAGGCGGTTGTCGGGCGTGAAATCGGCGTTGGCCACCACGAATTTCTGTTTCAGGGCCACCGTGTTCAGCAGGTGCAGCATGAAGGACTTGCCCGAGCCAAAGTCGCCAATCCAGAACTTGACCATGCTGTGGCCGTTCTTCACATCGGTCAGGGCCTGAATGAAGGCCGCGATTTCGGGCGAGCGCCCCACCGTGATGTGCTGCACGCCCAGCTTGGGCACCACCCCGCCCAGCAGCGAGTTGATGATGGCCGTGGCTTCCTTGGGTTTGACGTTGTCGAGCATGGGAACAAAATGCTGGTTGGTAGCGGGGTTGAAGGCGATGCGGGCAAAGCGCGGGCTACAAAGTTCGCGCTTTGGCTGCTTATGTGGCTTATCAAGCCAGTAGTTTTTGATAGTACGGCGCGTAAATCGTGTAGTCCTCGCCGCTCTCCTCAATCAGCACGTCGTCCAGCAGCCCGTCGCAAGCCGCGTTAATGCCGTCGATGAGCTGGTTGCGCAAGGCCCCGTGGCGCTTGGCGAAGGCCTCGACCATGGCCTGGGGCAAGGCCAGCTGCTGCGCGGCGAAGAGCAGCAGCAGCTCCTGCTGAACCGCCGTCAGGCCCAGGCCGCGGGCCAACTGGCTGGCAGCGGCTGCTGCCGACGCTTTGGCGGCTCGCGGGGCAGCGGTTTTCGGCGCTTTGGGGGTCGGTTTGGTGGGGGCAACTTGAGCGGCTTTCGGTTTTTTCGCCGCCGTGGGGCTGGCCGGGCTGGCCGGCGCGGCCGGGCTGGCCGGTGCGGCCGGCCCGTCGGGCCCGTCGCGCAGGTATTCATTCAACAATTCCACGGTGTTGGCGTGCTGGCCGCGCACGGCGTGGATGGCGTGGTGGTCGAGCTCGATGGTTTTGCGCTGCACGGCATGCACGGATGGCAGCTGGGACAGGGCGTATTTCAGGTCCTGGCTGGCTTCCAGGGTCAGGACAATCTGCTCGAACCGCTCGGCGTGCTCGGGGAGTGGCAACAGGGCCTTCTGGGCGGTTTTGGGCAGTAGCTTCACGCGGCGCTCGTCGTACTGATACTCGTGGGCCAGGTGGCGCAGGTAGAGCCGCAAGGCCGCGTCCCGGTCGAGTTTCACCAGCAGCTTGGCGGCCTCGAAATACAGCGTGCTGGCGCTGGGGTTGAGCTCGTTGAGCGTGCCCAGCTTCTCCACGGCCGCCACGAAGCGCGGCACCTTGGCCGGCAGCAGGGGCAATAGTTGGGCAAACCGCGTTTTCCAGCGGGTGGGGCTTTGCGCGTTGAGCAGGCGCTCGGTGGCCGGGTCGGGGCGGGGTACCTGCGCGACGAGGGCGGGCAGCAGCGCCTGCACCCGCCGCCCCAGCCGCTGCTGGTACTGCGGCTCCAGGCCGGCCAGCTGCCGCACAAACAGGGCGCAGTCTTTGCGGCCGTAGTCGAAACGCGCCCGCACGGCGTTTTCGCACTGCCGGAACGCCGCCAGGTACACGTCCGCGCCGGGCTTGTCGCCCTTGGTCGAGCCGTAGTGCCAGCTATGCACGCCGTACCGCAGCTGGCGGGCCGCATAGTCGAGGGTTTCTACCTCCTTGGCCAGCGTGGTGCCCTCGGTTTTCAGCTGGCGGTCCACGGCCAGCAGGGCGGTGGCGTAGAGCAGCACCGTGGCCTGCCGGCCCGCCTCAATGGTCAGAAACCCGTTGGTGGGCAGGTAAAATTTGTTGAGCCAGCCGGTTTGCCGGGTCGTCAGGCCGAGTTTCTGGCCGTAGATTTTGCCCAGGTTGGGGGCCTCGTAGTGGTAGTAGTTGCGGCCGACCTTCGTGATTTCCCCCGCCGACGATGCCAGGGCGCTCCCGGTACTCATGGCCAGGAGCTCAAACAGCCCGGTGATGTCGAGGATGGAATCGTCGGGGGTGGGGGCGGGGTTGCGGGGAGGCATAGGGCAGCGGGCATGGTAGGCGGCCGGTGGCGGCACCGCAGGCAAAAGTCGGCCGAAACGGGGAAAGATGGTATTACCGCGGGTAATTTCGCTGAAGGGGCCCGGAGTTACCCCCTCCCCTTGCCGCCCGCTCACCACCTGGCCTTGTCCCGTGTAAACGCTTCAAACAACCCGCCCAGGCCCAAAAAATCCGTAGCCAAACCGTTGTCAATGCTCTCAGCGCCGCTGGCTCCCGACGACGAGCACCCCGCCCGAAACTCAAAAGGCCCTGCCGCGTGTTAAATTTGGCTCCGAAACCCTAGCGGTGGCCCCTTCGCATCCATGACCAACAAAGAAATCAAAGCCCTTATCTCGCTGCTCGACGACCCGGAAATCGCGCCGCAAATCCAGGATAAAATTCAGAACCTGGGCGAAAGCATCATTCCGTTTCTGGAGGAGTCGTGGGAGGAAACCCTTGACGGCCAGCAGCAGCAGCGGCTGGAGGATTTAATTCACCACCTGCAATTTGAGGGCTTGCAGCAGCGGCTCAAAGTGTGGCGCGAGGCCGGTGCCACCGACCTGCTCGAAGGCATGTGGCTGCTGAACACCTACCAGTATCCCGACGCCGACTACCAGGCCCTGAACCGCGCCATCGAGCAGCTCCGCTTCGAAACCTGGACCGCCCTGCGCCCCGAAATGCACCCCGCCGACCAGGTGCAAACCCTGAACTACGTGATGTTTCGGACGCACCGGTTCGCGGCCAACACCCAGCATTTTCACTCGCCGGCCAACTCCATGCTCCAGCGCGTGATTGAAACCAAGCGCGGCAACCCGCTCACCCTCTGCGTAATTTACCTGCTGGTGGCTCAGCGCCTGCACCTGCCGGTGTTTGGCGTGAACCTGCCCAACCTGTTCGTGCTCACTTTCCTGCCCGAGCTGCCGGGGGCCGAGCCGTTCTACATCAACTGCTACAACCGGGGGCTGATACTCTCGCGCACCGACATCGAGCACTACGTGTCGCAGCTCAACATTACTTCAAACCCTATTTTCTACGAGCCCTGCTCTAATCTCGACATCGTGCGCCGCGCCCTGCGCAACCTGCAAATGAGCTTCGAGAAATTGCAGGAGCCCGTGAAAGCCGCCGAAGTAGCCTTGCTGCTAAGCATTTTGGAGTAAGCATTGTCATTGCGAGGACGAAGGCCCAAGCAATCCGTCCCGACAAAACCAAATACTCTCTAAAATGACAAGCCCCGGTGCTGGTTAGCATCGGGGCTTGTTACATTTCAGGGCTAGTCGCTGAAACCAGGACGGATTGCATCGTCCTCCGTCCTCGCAAGGCCAGGCGGTTACCGCTTAATCAGGCACCCGGCGGCGCGCTTATCGGCCAGGCCAGCGGGCCGGCCGGCCAGCAAGTTCTCCAGCACCTGCTTCAGGTAGTGCTGCTGCACGCTGCTGGCTACCTGCGGGTTATCGTCGATGGCCCCGCGGTAGCGGATGGTGAAGCCGCCGGCCACGGGCTCCAGCACCACGGCTTCGGCGGTTTTGCTCACGCCGAGCTGGTTGCTCACCTGCAGGCTGGCATCGGTGAGGGTGGGCAGCTCGACTTCGCCGGGGGTGGTGGTGCCGGGTGCGTCGAGGTTGATGGGCACGTTGATGAACAGAAATTGCACGCCCCGGCTGCGGTAGGTGCTGCTGAGCGCGGCCAGCCGCTCCTGATACAGCCGCGAAAAGGCGCAGGCCGGGTTCAGAAATACTACTACCACGGCCTTGTTGCCGGCGTAGCTTTTGAGGGCCACGTCGGTATTAGAGGCAGTTTTGAGGGTGAAATCGGTGATGGTGCTGCCCGGTGACTGAGCGCGGGCCACGCCCACGGCCAGTGTGCCGGCCAGCAGAACGAGGGCAGTGAGAATGGAGATTCGGCGAAAAGACATGGCGGTAAGGTAAGACAAAACGAAGAACGCGCCAGCCGTTACCGGGCGGGCTTGTGGCAATACGTAAGCACGTAGCCCGGCGCCGGCTGATGATAGCAAATGGAGTGCCGCGTCTGGACCGCGCCCAGCACCAGCGTGGCGGGTATTTCGCCGGCCTCCTGCGGCGCGAAGGCACTCAGCAACAATTGCTCCTTGAAGATAATGCCGCGCTGCGCCGCCAGCTTGTAAAGGGTTTCCTTGGCGCTCCAGAGCAGGGTGTAGTGCGTGCTGGCCGCGCGGGCCGGGGCGGCGTGCGTGGCCGCCTGGGCAGTGGCCCATTCATCGGCCGCCAGAAACTTGCCGGCCAGCCGTTGGGCCTTGTCGCGAATCATTTCAACGTCGACCCCTGCCCGGCCGCCCTGGGCCAGCATTGCCGCCACCCACACGCCCGAATGCGACAGCGAAACGGCCAGCTCCTGGGTGGGCCCGGCCAGCCAGGGGCGGCCAGTAGCGTCGTTGTGCAGCCGCACGTCAGCTTCCGCGTGGTGGGGGAGTTCTGCCAGCAACCGATGCACCAGCGCCCGGCCGGCCAGCCATTGGGCCTGGCGCCTGGCATCAGCGGTTAGGGGCATCCGCGCCCGGTAATCATTGGCCGCCGGCAGGTGGGGCCACAGCTCGGCCGGGGTTTCGGTGAGGTGCCACAGGCCCAGCACGGCAGTGGGGGAGAGGCGCTGAAGGGAGTGGAGTGGCATAGGCTAACGGTTAATGATCAATGATTAATGGTCAATTGGCGGTTGGTGCGTTACTGCTTCCAACTAGTGATTTACGCGTTTGGATGGGAGTAAAAGAAAACCAACCATCAATCACTAATCCCTCACCATAAACAACGAAGCTACCTTTACGGCCCCCGTATGTCCGAAATCCTCCGCCCGCCCGTTACCAGAATTGCCACCCTTGCCGGCCACCGCGACGCGGTATATGCCCTCACGGGCGGCGCGGGCGGCACCGTGTACTCGGGCAGCGCCGATGGCATGGTGGTGGGTTGGGATGCGGCCGACCCCACCCGCGACGGCGAGCTGCTGGCCCGCGTGCAGAACTCGGTGTATGCCCTGCGCCACTTGCCGGGGCTGAATTTGCTGGTGCTGGGCCACAATTTTCAGGGCATTCAGGCCATCGACTTAGCCCGGAAGCAGCTGGCCCACGCCACGGCGCTGCCCCCGGTGGCCATCTTCGAAATCGTGTTTTCGGAGAGCCGGCAGCGGCTGTACGCGGGCCTCGGCGATGGCACGCTGGCCGTGCTTACGCTGCCCGATTTTCGGCTCGAAAAACTGCTGCGTATCACCGATAAAAGCCTGCGCTGCCTGGCCCTGCACGAAGGCCGCGGCGAGCTGGCCGTGGGCAGCTCCGACACGCGGACCCGCATTCTGGACCTCGACTCGCTCGAAACCAGGTTTACGCTGGGCGAGAGCACCAATTCGGTGTTCTCGGTGGCCTACTCGCCCGATGGCACGCGCCTGCTCACGGCCGGGCGCGATGCCCAGATTCGGACCTGGGACGTGGCCGCCGGCTACGCGCTGGCCGGCACCGTGCCGGCCCACCTGTACACTATTCACCACCTGGCCTTCAGCCCCGATGGCCGCTACCTGGCCTCGTGCAGCCTCGATAAGAGCATCAAGCTCTGGGACGCGGCCACCCTCACGCTGCTGCGCGTGCTCGACCGCGCTCGGGCCGCCGGCCACGGCACCTCGGTGAACCGGCTGGTTTGGCCGGGGGCTAAAAACCGGCTAGTTTCGTGTAGCGACGACCGCAGCCTGGCCGTGTGGGCAATTGACAATGAGCAGTGAACAATGAGCAATTGTCCCGATACGTCAATTCCTTCAGGGGCTGGCAGTGCCGCCCGGCTACTAACTCGTTTTATTTCCTGTTCATTGCTCATTACTAATTGCTCATTGATATGAAAATTACCGCTCTCGATATTCGGCAGAAGACGTTTGAAAAATCCTTTCGGGGGGTTGATAAAGACGAGGTGCAGGCGTTTCTGAACACGATTTCGCAGCAGTGGGAGCGGCTGGGCGACGAAAACCGCGAGCTGCGCCTCAAGCTCGAACACGCCCAGCAGGACGTGCAGAAGATGCGCGAAGTGGAAAGCAGCCTCTACCGCACCCTGAAAACCGCGGAAGATACCGGCAACAACATCACCGAGCAGGCCCAGCGCGAAGCCGACCTGCGCATCCGCGAAGCCCAGTTTCAGGCCGAGCAGCTGCTGAACGAGGCCCGCCAGCGGGCGCGGGCCGTGGTGGACGAATCGTATCAGCAGGCCGAAAAAACCGTGGCCGACATGCAGCGCGAGGCCACCGGCCTGGGCCAGGAGTGCCAGCGCCTTGAGCAGCAGCTCGACGGCCTGGTGCGCGACCTGCACCACCTGGCTTCCGATGCCCTCGATAAGGTGGAAAAAGCCCGCAACCGGCCCAAGGGCGGCCCGGCGGCCATCCTTTCGCGGGCCGCCCGCGTACAGGTAGAGCGGCCGAAAGAGTCGGCCGCCGATGCCACGCCCGAAACCCCTGTTGCCATGCACGTATCCACTGCTTCCGCTATTTCTTCGGCCGCTGCCGTAGCGGCCGCCACGCCCGCCACTTTCGCCCCCACGGCGCTTGGCCGGGCCGAGCAAGCCATCGGGCGCACGGCCGAAACCACGGGCTACAACCCCAAGCCCGGCCAGCAGCCCGACCCCCACACGGCCCCCGGCCCCGACATTCAGCGGCCCGCCGCCCCGGCCGAAAACCCCGGTATCGCACCCGCTCCGCACATCGACGTGCCGGCCCCGTCGCAGGTGCCCGACCCCGCGCCCCCGCGCGTAGAGCCTACCGCGCCCGACATTCAGCCCTACCGGCCCAGCCGGCCCGAAATTATGCCGCCCTCGCCGGCCACGCACCCCGGCATGGCTGCTGCCGCGCCAGTTATAGCGGCGGTGGGAGAGAAGTCCTTCTTCGACGAAATCTAAATCATGGATTTCGCGGATTTGGCTACGCCGACCTTCGGTTCACGAATTTTGTAGTCGATTTTTTAGAAAGCCTGCCTTTGTGGTGGGCTTTCTTTTTTTATGCGCCGACCTTTGCGTCCAGAGCTGCGATTGTAGCAGCGCACACGCTGAATATTCCCCACCTCCCCACCTCCCCACCTCCCCTTTTCATCATCTCACCGCATGGGCCAAATCGCACTCGAAGGACTGGAATTTTTTGCCTTCCACGGCTACTACGACGAGGAGCAGAAAATCGGAAATAAGTACGGCGTGGACCTGTACATCAAAACGGATTTGCTGGCGGCCGGCGAGTCGGATAAGTTGCAGCAGACGGTGAACTACGAGGTGCTGTACCGCATGGTGGCCGAGGAGATGCGTGCCCCCGCGCGGCTGCTTGAGCACGTGGCCCACCGCGTGCTCGACCGCATCACGGCCGAATTGCCGCACGTGCGGAAGGTGAAAGTCAGCGTCAGCAAGTTCAATCCGCCGCTGGGCGGCATCTGTCACCGTGCCCGCGTGACGCTGGTGAAGCGGCGGAAGTAGAAGCCAGGGCGGCGGGCATGCCCCGGTCCGACGGCGGAGCCGTCCGGCCGGTTGTCGTTGCACGGAATCGTTGAAAACGCTTAATTCTAATGACCCTCACGGCAACCGGTCGGACTGCCTTCAGCGGTCGGACCGGAGCAGGCGGCGCTCACGACATCTGACTCAAAGACCCAGCAGTGCAATGTCGTTAGCTCAACAACGAAAATTAATTACGCTGTAAATCAGCAAATTGGCTACCAATTAAGGGTTTACACGAAATAATTCGTAGATGCTTCTTGCAACTACGAATTATTTCGTAGCATCTTTGCCTCATTCTACGAAATAGTTCGTAGTTGCTTCGTGTCTTTCGTTATGAGCAAAGCCCCGCCCCCCAAACCTACGGATTCCGAACTGGAAATTCTGCACGTGCTGTGGCAGCACGGCCCGGCCACCGTGCGGGCCATCAACGACAACCTGAGCCAGCGGCGGCAGGCAGAGGTGGGCTACACCACCACGCTCAAGATTTTGCAGCTGATGCTGGAAAAGGCCCTGGTGCGGCGCGACGATGCCGACCGTAGCCACGTGTACCGGGCCGCGGTGCGCGAGCAGGAAACGCAGGGCTTACTCCTCGACAAGTTCGTGGATGCCACTTTCGGCGGCTCGGCCCTGAAACTGGTGATGCAGGCCCTGGGCAGCCGCCCGACCTCGGCCGACGAGCTGGCGCAAATCCGCCGCCTGCTCAACGACATTGAAATCCAAAATTCCACCTCTAATACTGACGACGATGACCGCGCTTGAGCATTTCGTGTCGCCCGCGCTCACGCGGGCTTTGGGCTGGACGCTGCTGCACTCGCTGTGGCAGGGAGCCTTGGTGGCGGCCGTGCTGGCCGGGGCGCTGCTGCTGTTGCGCCGCCACCGCGCCGAGGTGCGCTACGCGGCTTCGGCCGGGGCGCTGGGCGTGGTGGTGGCGCTGGCCGGCCTCACGTTCGGGCTGTATTTTGGCGCGGGGGTGGGCCATTCGGCTGGGCCGCAGCTGGGCGCAAATGATGCTCTGACCGCGTCAGGCACCACGCCAAACCGCACCACTGCCGCGTCCACGACCGTAGCGGCCGTCGCAGCGGCTTCGCCAGCGCTGCGCACTGCCGGGCCGGCCACCGGCCCGGCAGCAAAGGCCCCGGTGCCCGCCGAATTCATTCGCTCAATCACTCAATCACTCATTCACTATTTCGATAATCACCTGCCGCTGCTGGTGCTGGCGTGGCTGCTGGGCCTGCTGGTCATGAGCCTGCGCATGCTGGGCGCCCTGCTGTATGTGCAGCGGCTGCGGCGCTACCGGGTGCGCCCGCTGAGCGCCGCCTGGCAGGCCCGCCTGGCCGTGCTGACGGAACGCGCCGGCCTGCGCCGGCCGGTGGCCCTGCTCGAATCGGCGCTGGTGCGGGTGCCGCTGGTGGTGGGCCACCTGCGACCCGTGATTTTGCTACCGCTGGGCGCAGTGGCGGGCTTGTCGCCGGGATATCTGGAAGCCATTCTGGCGCATGAGCTGGCCCACGTACTGCGCCGCGACTACCTCGTGAACCTGCTGCAAACGGTGGCCGAGGTGCTGTTTTTCTACCATCCGGCGGTGTGGTTTGTGGCCAGCTGCGTGCGTACCGAGCGCGAAAACTGCTGCGACGATGCCGCCACGACCCTCGTGGGCGGCGACCCGCTGCGCCTGGCCCTCGCCCTCACGGCCCTGGCCGAGTGGAGCCAAAGTGCCGTGGTGCCCCCTGCGCCGCGCCTGGCGCTGGCCGCCATGGGCCGGCCGGGTGCCCTGCTGAACCGGGTGCGCCGGCTGGTGCAGCGCCGCCCCGCCCCGCCAACCCTGGCCGAAAGCTTGCTGGCGGGCGGGCTGGTGCTGGGCAGCCTGGCGCTGCTGGGCAGCAGCGTGGCGCTGGCCGGCCCGCTGGCGGCCCGGCTGCCGCTACCGTTGCAGCATGGTAAGCTCGTGGCTGAACAGGATACCACGAAGCGGCGCACGAAGGCCGCAGCCCCGGCCCCGGCCGTTGGTAGTCCCGCGCCGGGGGCGGCCCCTTCTGTGCCGGACGAGCCGCAGAAAAATGCCGACGAAATAATGGTCGGCTCGAACCGCTTGCCTGGTTTGGAAACCAGTGCAACCGGCCCGGTGCCGGCCCCGCCCGGCGCAGTCGTCATCACCCGCGACAGGAAAGGCCGCCTAACCGACCTCACGGTGAATGGCCAGCGCGTGGAGCCGGCTCCGCTTTCCAAAGCCGCGTGCCGCGCCGGCCGCCAGGTGACCGTGGTGCCTCTGCCGCCGCCCGCCGATGCCCATTCGCTGGATGGGCGCATGGACGACTGGGCGCGGGAGTTCGACCAGCAGATGAGCCGCAAAATGAAAAAGGCGGCTGAGAAACTGGACAAGGCCGCCGGCCCCTACGTGTACAATGGCGCTGGCTCGGCCCGGCGCTACCGCAACTGCAGCACCGATATTTCCAATAACATTCACATCGACATCGACGATGAGGCCCTGAATCAGCTGGCCAACAGCGCCGTGGCCTTGGGCAATGTCAGCCTCAACATTGGCCTGCAAGCCGCCGCCCAGGGTATCGAACAAGCCCGGCGGGAGTTGGAAGCCACTCTGCGCGACCCCCATCTCAGCCCCGCAACCCGCCGCGCCACCCAGCAGGCCCTGCGCGGGCTGAAACTGAAACGCACGCCGCCGCGCCGCGCCACCGACGAGACGGAGGCCGAAATTCGCCAGCAGGAAATGCAGGACCGCCAGCAGGAGGCCGAAGACCGCCAGCAGGAGATTCAGGACCGCCAGCAGGAGATTCAGGACCGCCAGCAGGAAGTACGGGCCCGCCGCCAGGAGCTGCAAGAGCGCATCCGGGAGTCGCAGCAGGAACTGAAGGAGCTGGAAGAGCGCAAGGCCGACCGCAACCAAACCAGCCGCGACCGCGAACAATTTAGCCGTGACCGGGAGCAGACCAAGCGCGACCAGGAACAGGCCGGGCGCGGCCGGGAGCCAGCCAGCCGCGACCGCCAGCAAGCCGACCGCGACCGCAACGAAGCCCTGACGACTCAGCTGCAACAGGACGGCCTGATTAAGGACAAGGATAATTTCCAGCTCAAGCTCACGGCCCGCAGCCTGACGGTGGATGGCAAGGCGCAGCCCGCCACCGTGCAGCAGAAATACCTGAAGCTGTACGAAAGCACCGGCCGCAAAATGAGTGCCACCGGCGCGATGGTCATGAACCACCGCGGCAGCAGCAGCACCAGTTTCAGTCGCAGCGAAACCCCGCCGCGCCCGCCGCGTGCCCCCCGCGTCCCGCAGGGGCCGATGACGGGGCCGCCGGCGGCACCCGCGCCGCCCGTGCCCCCCACGCAGGCCCTGCCCGCGCCACCGCGCCCGCCGCGCATCGACACGGAGGGCCTGCGCAAGGAGCTGCGCAAGGACGGCGTGATTGGCGCCGATGACAAGAACATCCAGTTCCAGCTCAACGCCTCGGGGCTGACGGTGAACGGCAAGAAGCAGCCCGCAGAGCTGGCCGCCAAGTACCGCAAGCTCACCGGCCACGCCGACGGTAAAACCTTCAACATGACGATTTCGACCCAGGACTAGCAACTGGGTGAGCGCGTGCGAAAAAGCCGGTTTTCTGCCTGGGAAGCCGGTTTTTTTGTGCCGCTGGCCGGGCGGCTTGTCTGGTTGCCAAGCCAAGAAATTGGCCCGCCGCAAGCAACCAAGGCCCGATTGCGTGCATCTGTAGGCCTCCTTCACAAACTTTTAAAAGCTATGTATCGCGTTCTACTGAGTTGCTGGTTGGGTTTGGCGGGGTTGGTGGCGCAGGCGCAAACCGCGCCGGCCGCGCCGGCCGCCAACCAGGCGCAGCCCGCCCCCAAGCGCCAATTGCAGGCCGTGCGCATCGGCAGCGGTGCCGCCCCCAAGCTCGATGGCCTACTCGATGAAGCCGCATGGCAGACGGCCCCCATTGCCACCAAATTTTACGAGCTGGAGCCCACGCCGGGCCCCGTCGAGAAGCACCCCACTGAGGTGCGCGTGCTCTACGACGATGCCGCGATTTACGTGGGGGCTATCATGCACGACGTGTCGCAGGACTCGATTTTGCGGGAGCTGAGCAACCGCGACAACATCGGCAATTCCGACTTTTTTGGGGTGCTGCTCGATACCTACAACGACCACCTGAACGGCTACGAATTCATCCTCACCTCAGGCGGCGTGCAGTTCGATGCCCGCCTTTCGCCCACCAACGGCGAAGACGACAGCTGGAACGCCGTGTGGGACTCGCACACCGCCCTGCACGGCACCGACTGGGTGGCCGAAATGCGTATTCCTTTTTCTGCCATTCGCTTCAGCAAGGCCACCGAGCAGGTGTGGGGGCTGAACTTTATTCGGCAGCGGCGCAGTAGCCGCCAGAAGTTTTTCTGGAACGAAGTGCGGCCGCAGGTCGATGGCTTCGTGAACCAGTGGGGCGAGCTCACCGGCCTGCGCGACATCAAGCCGCCGCTGCGCCTTTCGCTCACGCCCTACGTGTCGAGCTACCTCAACCACTATCCCTACAACGTGGCGGGCAAGCGCAACACCAGTACCAGCTTCAACGGCGGGGCCGACGTGAAGTGGGGCATCAACGAAAGCTTCACGCTGGATGCTACGCTGGTGCCCGACTTTGGCCAGGTGCAGAGCGACAACCAGGTGCTCAACCTCTCGCCCTTCGAGGTGCAGTTCAACGAAAACCGGGGCTTCTTCACCGAGGGCACCGAGCTGTTCAACAAGGGCGGGCTGTTTTACTCGCGCCGGGTGGGCGCCACGCCCATTGGCTTTGGCGAAGTGGAAGGGCAGCTGCGCGGCGGCTTCCGCGAAACCGACGGCCGCCGGCACAAGGGCGAGTTTGTGGTCGAAAACCCGGGCATCACCCGCCTGCTGAACGCCACCAAGGTGTCGGGGCGCACCAGCAAGGGCCTGGGCGTGGGCGTATTCAATGCCCTGAGCAACGACGTGTTTGCCACCGTGCAGGACAGCACCAGCGGGGCCCGCCGCCAGGTGCTCACCCAGCCGTTTGCCAACTACAACATTGTGGTGCTCGACCAGAGCCTGAAAAATAACTCCTTCGTGAGCCTGGTGAACACCAACGTGACCCGCGCCGGCCAGACCTACGACGCCAACGTGACGGGCGGCCTGTTTCGCTTCGCCAACAAGGCCAATAGCTACGCCCTCGACGGCCGGGTGGTGTACTCGAACCGGCGCGGCAAAGCCTTCAACTCCGAAACCGACATCGACGACCGCGACGGCTACAAGTACTACCTGAACTTTAGCAAAATCAGCGGCAACTTCACCTGGAGCGTCGACCACGGCATCGAGTCGCGCACCTACAACCCCAACGACCTGGGCCTGCTCTTCGCCAACAACAACATTTCGCAGTCGGTAAACGCCAGCTACAACATCTACAAGCCCTTCTGGAAAGTGAACCGGCTGAGCACCTACGCCGGGGCCAGCTACTCGCTGCTCGAGCAGCCCCGCCGCTACCAGGATGCCGGGTTCTACGCCGGGGCCAACACCATCTTCACCAAGAGTTTTCTCTTTGTTCGCCTCAATATCGACGCTTCCCCCCTCACCCGCGACTACTTCGACCCGCGCCGCGAGCCCATTGGCAACTACTACGTGCGCAAGCCGGCCTCCTTCGCCTTCAACGGCAATTTCTCCTCGGATTACCGCAAGAAATTTGCCCTCGACGTTGGCTACGGGGCCCGGTTCTTCGCCGCCGATGGCGACCGCACCGGCCGCGATGGCTTCGACCTGAACCTGGGGCCGCGCTACCGGGTCAGCAACCAGCTCAGCTTCGTGTACCAAATCGGCTACGGTATCCGCTACAACCAGATTGGCTACGTCGGCGTCCGCAACCAGCCGAACCTGAGCAGTGACCAGCCGCTCGATGCCCCGCTGCTACTCGCCTTTGGCGGCCCGGAGGGCGACGTGCTGCTCGGCCGGCGCGACGTTACCACGTTCACCAACACGGCCAACGCCACCTACACCTTCACCAACCGCATGTCGTTCAACATTCGCCTGCGGCACTACGTGAGCAACGTACACTACCGCGACTTCTCGCGCCTGCACCCCGACGGCGAGGAAACCCCCGTGGCCTACGAGCGCAACCGCGATAACACCTTCAACGCCTTCAACGTGGATGCCGTGTACTCGTGGTGGTTCGCGCCCGGCTCGCAGGTCAGCATCGTGTGGAAAAATGCCGGGGCCTCCTTCTTCGATGGCAACACCGCCACCCCGCTCTACTTCGACAACCTGAGCAACACCATCAACACGCCGCACAATAACTCGGTGTCGATAAAAGTGCTCTACTACCTCGACTACCTGGCCCTGCGGCCCCGCCGGGGGTAGGGGCGAAGCCAGAGGTAGAAACCACGGGCCGGGCCGGCGCGAGCACGAACACTCCGCGCCGGCCCGGTCGTGGCTGGGGCCAGCCGGAATCATTTTACCGGAAACACCTGCCGCATGAAAAGAAAAACCAGGACTTCCGTAAAACCGTATTCCTCAAGCCCCAGCGGGGCGGCATATCGGTAGTAACCGACTGAAAAAACAGGAGTAGAGCCCCAGAGGGGTCGTACCCGGTAGGGCGACACTCGCCAGAACGGCGGCCGAGTGCCGCCCTACCGGGTACAACCCCTCTGGTGTTTTGTTCTGGGTGGACAATGTTTTACTGCCGACATGTCGCCCCGCTGGGGCTCGCAAACGGCGCATTTGCGTAAGTCCTAAAACATGTGTCTGCCGTATCTTATGACAACTGCTCCTGCCACGCCGCTAGTCAACCTGGGCCTCGACATCGATAAGATGGAGAAGGTAGCGTTCATTCTCAAAACTACGGCGCACCCCACGCGCATCGCTATCGTGCAGCTGCTGGCCGCCCACGAACAATTGTTGGTAAACGACCTCTGCGAGCGCCTGGCCACGGAGCAATCTCTCACCTCGCACCACCTGGCCATCATGAAGCTGAAGGGCCTGCTCAGCAGTTCGCGCAGCGGCAAAAACATCTATTACTCGCTCAAAATGCGCGAAGTCATCGATGTTATTCACTGATGTTACGCCGTGGCTGCCGCCCCGCCGTCAACCTCACCCCCTAGCCCCCTCTCCAAAAAAGAGGGGGGACTAGTTTTTAGAATTAAAAAACTAGTAATCAACTGGTTTTATAGTTAGAACTAGTCCCCCCTCTTTTTTGGAGAGGGGGCTAGGGGGTGAGGTTGACGGGCGAGTGCGGCCCGTTGCGTAACATCAGTTATTCAATGCTTGGTGGGCTGCACTCTTTTGTGGGCAGCTTCTTTTTTGCCCTCATGCATGAACACTGTTTCATGTTTTCATAGTAGCTGATTATGCTGCATTACCTCGGCTATTTCGCGGCCATCTTCATTGGTCTTTCGCTCGGTATCATGGGCGGGGGTGGCTCCATTCTTACGGTACCGGTGTTGGTGTACCTCATCGGGGTGAGCCCGGTGCTGAGCACGGCCTACTCGCTGTTTGTGGTGGGCAGCACCGCACTGGTGGGGGCCACGGGCTACTTCCGCAAGGGGCTCGTGTCGGTGCCCACGGCACTGGTATTTCTGGCCACTTCGCTGGTATCGGTGTTTCTCACCCGTAAGCTGGTGATGCCGGCTATTCCGCACGTGCTGTTCGAGGTTGGCGGGCTGCTGGTTACCAAGGATTTACTGGTGCTGGTGGCCTTCGCTGTGCTGATGGTAGTGGCGGCCACTTCCATGATTCGCAGCCGGCAGGCCGAAGCGGTGCTCGATGCCGGGCTGCACCAGCCGGCTCACGGCATCAATTACCCGCTCATTCTGGTGGTGGGCGCGGTGGTGGGTGGGCTCACGGGCTTTGTGGGGGCGGGGGGGGGCTTTCTCATCATTCCGGCCCTGGTGCTGTTTGCCCGCCTACCCATGAAACTGGCCGTGGGTACATCGCTGGCCATTATCGCCGTCAATTCACTCATCGGCTTCACCGGCGATTTGAGCGCGGGTACGCCCATTGCCTGGCCGTTTCTGCTGGGGTTCCTGGCCTTTGCGTTGGGCGGTATCGTGCTGGGTACCTACTTGTCCCGCTTCATTTCGGGGCAGAAGCTGAAGCCGGCCTTTGGCTGGTTCACGCTGGCCATGGGGGCGTTTATCCTCATCAAAGAGTTGCTATTAAAGCGCACGTAGCGCGGACTTTTAGTCCGGGTGCGAAATGAACCCCGAACGATTGCTGCCACGCGCGAGCGCAAAATCGGCGCTATATTTCCCTTAATTTATGCAAATCGACCAATTTGAAGACAAGGGCCTGGTCCAGTTCTCTTATGCCATTTTGAGCGAGTGCGCCCGTGAAATCGTGCTCATCGACCCGGCCCGCAACCCGCGGCTTTGCTGCGACTACGCCCAGGCGCACGCCGCCAAAATCGCGGCCGCTGCCCAAAAAGGCCACGCGGAGGCCAGATAGATACCCGGCCCGGCGGGTTCCTGCCGGTTCGTTGCAACTCCTGTTTATTTTTTCTTCTTATGTTCGGTTTTTCAAAGTCTGCGCCTGAATCCTATCATAACCTGCTGGCCGAGCCGTTTGCCGAGGGCATGGCCCAGCCCGGCGCGGTGCTGCTCGACGTGCGCCGGCCCGATGAGTTTGCCCAGGGCCATCTGCCCGGTGCCCGCAACATCGACGCAACCAGCGCCGATTTCGCCCAGCGCACGGCCGGTCTCGACAGCACGTGGCCCACCTACGTGTACTGCCGCAGCGGGGCCCGCTCGGCCAAAGCCGCCGCCGTCCTGAGCGCGGCCGGGTTCGGTCAGGTCTATAATCTAACTGCTGTTACGCACCACCTTGACTGATTGCTTGGAAAGGGCCTTTGCTGAAGCAGCTGAAGTCTCTTGCTGAAGCGTAGGCGCAATCAGTGCGTAA